>JADGBV010000387.1 GCA_015231345.1 Planctomycetota bacterium | reverse complement strand
TAAGCAAAATCAAACCACGACGAGTGTGGTTGTCTTTGGCATGAATTTTCAAATGGTCTGTTAAATCGTTAATTCTTTGAGTTAACAAGGCGATTTGAACCGCAGAAGAACCCGTATCTTTTTCATCTTTACGGAATTTTGCGATAATTTCTTCTTTTTTCTCTTTTGCTAAGGGCATGGAAGTCCTCCTTTAAAAAGTCACCATTGTTCGAGAGGGAGAATAAATCCTCCAAAACAGGGTCAAAAACACTACTTAAGAGCGGCAATTTAATTGACAAACCGGTTCAGCAACCATCTTGTGCCTTTTAAATAGAGATATTTTTTTATGAGTGCTAAAATTCTTGTCCTAGACTTTGGGTCACAGTACAACCAACTGATTGTCACCCGCATAAGAGGACTAGGAGTTTACGCGCAGCTTAAAAGCGCCACCATGACTCCCGAAGAGATTCGTGAGTACAACCCTTCAGGGATTATTCTTAGCGGCGGCCCAGCCTCTGTCTACGATGAAAATGCGCCCAAAGCCCCAGAAGGCATCTTTGATTTAGGCGTTCCTGTCCTAGGCATTTGCTACGGCATGCAGCTTATGACCCACACCCTTGGCGGAAAAATTGAAGCCGCCGACCACCGAGAATACGGCAAAGCTCATCTGCTTAATCAAAATCACGATAGCATCCTCCTCAAAGGCTTAGGCCAACTGGAAGGAAGTCAGGTTTGGATGAGCCACGGCGATAGCGTCAAAAGCATTCCCGACGGTTTTGAGACCTTAGCCTCAACCTCTAGCACCCCCCATACAATCATTCACAACGAAGAGAAAAAGCTTTTCGGCATGCAATTCCACCCAGAAGTCAAGCACTCGCTTTGCGGATCAGACTTACTGAAAAACTTTCTTTACGAAGCCTGCGAAGCTGATGGTAGCTGGAGAATGAGTAATTTTCTCGAAAGCAGCATAGAAAAAATCCGCCAAACCGTTGGCGAAACCGATAAAGTTATCCTCGGTTTATCAGGCGGTGTTGACTCCAGCGTAATGGCGCTGCTACTTCACAAGGCCATTGGCGACAGACTGACTTGTATTTTTATTGATAACGGCCTACTCCGACTACATGAAGGCGATCAAGTTGAGAGCACTTTCAAAGAACACTACCAGCTGAATTTTGTGCGCATTAATGCGGCCGATCACTTCCTTGGCAGCTTAAAAGGAATCTCCGAACCTGAACAAAAGAGAAAATCCATCGGCGCCTCCTTTATAGAGGTATTCGAAAAAGCTTGCGCCGGTCAAAAAGATGTCAAATGGCTAGCTCAGGGCACAATTTACCCCGATGTTATTGAATCGACGCCCACACACGGCAAATCTGAAACCATTAAAAGTCACCATAATGTAGGCGGCTTACCTGATAAAATGAACCTTAAAGTCCTCGAACCTCTTCGTGAACTTTTTAAAGATGAAGTCAGAGCGTTAGGAAGAGAATTAGGTTTACCTCAACAAATGCTAGGTCGTCACCCCTTTCCAGGCCCCGGTCTAGGCGTGCGTGTCTTAGGCGAAGTGACTGCTGACAAATGCGATGTCTTACGCCAAGCCGACCGTATCTTCATCGACGAAATTGAAGAGGCCGGTGTTTACAACGATATTGCTCAAGCATTTGCCGTATTACTGCCCGTAAACAGTGTAGGCGTTATGGGTGATGGCAGGACATATGAAAATGTGCTCGCATTGAGAGCTGTAACAACAGATGATTTTATGACTGCTGATTGGTATCACTTTTCTTATGAGTTTTTATCGAAAGTATCTAATCGCATTGTTAACGAAGTACGCGGTGTAAACCGAGTGGTGTATGATGTCACATCAAAACCACCGGGAACCATCGAGTGGGAATAGTTATAATCCTTTAAGCTAGAAAAATGGTGAACTCCCACCCTATGGAATTGGACCTCGCAGCCTGCCCTTCTGGGCAAGCAGCGCAACAAATTGCTCTTAAATTAGCAGAGGCTGGTCACGAAACAGTCATTGCTGGTGGAGCTGTACGCGATATCTTACTCGGCAAAAAGCCCAAAGATTTCGATGTTGCCACACTCGCCGAACCTCAGATCGTACTCGACCTTTTCAGCAAAACCCAAAAGGTCGGCATTGCTTTTGGGGTGGTTTTAGTTAGAGACTTCGGAGAAGCCATTGAAGTAGCCACCTTCCGCTCAGATGGATCTTATAGCGATGGCAGAAGGCCAGATCAAGTCACCTTCACCGATGCTAAAACCGATGCCAGCAGAAGGGACTTCACTATCAATGGCCTTTTTTATGATATCTCTGAGCAAGCGATCAAAGACTATGTTGGTGGACTAGAAGACCTTAAACAAAAATGCATCCGAGCCATAGGCCAAGCTAAACAGCGCTTTCAAGAAGATTATCTGCGCATGCTTAGAGCCATTCGCTTTGCTGTGACCCTCAACTTTAGCATAGAAGAGAGTACTTGGCAAGCCCTCCAAGAGAATGCTTACTTACTCAAGAGCATCGCCCCTGACCGTATTCATCAGGAATTGCAAAAAACTTTCTGCCATGGCAGAAGCAATTTAGCCTTAAAACTACTAGCTGATTCGAACTTACTTAAAGCCATTTTCCCTGATATTGAGATCACCATCAATAGTAATACCGAGTCTCAATATGAAGAGGGAGGCGATTTAATTGCCTGCTTTTGCCTCGTTCTCCATAGCCTAACTGATATTGACCAGCTCAAATTGACCCTAAGCAACTTACGCTGCACCAACGATGAAAAGAAGGAGATCATACTCACGTCAACATCTTTAGATCAGCTTAAGCTTTACAACAAGCTCAGTATTACTCAGAAAAAAAGACTGCTCCGACAACTTAAACGAAAGCGTGTTTTATTTTTATTGCATCGCCTTAACACCCCAAGTGAACTGATAGAGACGATCAATCATGAGTGGCAGGGTTGGAGCCATAAAGAGCTCTTTCCCGACTTTCTACCCATGGGCAAAGATTTAATCCAAGCGGGGTTTAAGCCAGGGCCAGAACTGGGGCAAAGACTCACCGAGCTAGAAGACTTAGCGCTTAGCGGAAAAATCTCAAGCAATCAAGAGGCTTGGCAGCACCTCAATTTATCCTAAAAAGCTCATAGATTTATGAGCTGAGGTGGAGCAGAAATGGCTAAGCATAGAGTCTGGCCTTGTGAGCTGAGGCAGAGCAGGAGTTGCCAAGCCTACTTTCATTCTTAGCAACAAACACTATACCTGCTCACTATACTTACTTCTTCTTTTTGCGTTTTCTCTTCTTCTTTTTAGGCGATTCAGACTTCATTGATTCATCGTAGGCTTCATTCCTTGAAGCCATGGGGGCGCCAACCTTTGCGAGGTAAGATTGCATCTGCCCACGAAGACTTTTGGCTTTTTCTGAATTGCTATCAGCAAGATTCTTCTTCTCACCAATATCCTCAGCTATATTGTATAGTTCGAATATTTCATCGTGATAGGATTCGACTAACTTCCAGTCACCTACCCGAATCGCACTTCCAGGAACCCAGCCACTGCCATGATAATGAGGGTAATGCCATACAAGTGGCTCAGCACGCTGCAGCTCATGCTGTTCACCTGTAATTAATGACCTAAGACTTACGCTATCTTTATGTTGCTCTGGCTTAAGAGGTAGTCCACAGAGGTCTAGTATAGTTGCATAAAAGTCTGTATTCACAACAGGTATATCACAGGTGGAGCCTGCTGCAACCCCTGGCGCACGGACAATAAATGGCACGCGAATGCCGCCTTCGTAGCCCCAGCCTTTACCTGCACGCAAAGGAAAAGCACTAGATGGCCCACCTTTACTGGGTTTGGTCGTCAGCGCTCCATTGTCGCCAGTAAATAAAATAAGAGTATTCTCATCG
>JADGBV010000386.1 GCA_015231345.1 Planctomycetota bacterium | reverse complement strand
GTTGTTTCAGATCATCAAATGGATTCACTGAAAATGAGTCATTTTGCAATATTTCCTTTAGATAACCAGTCTAGTTTAAGCGTGGGGGAGTCCAAGGAGTATCAGTTAAGCCTGAAATATGACCATTTTAACAACTCAGCTATATCAGATGCGGAAATTATCGTGATTCTTAACTTGGCCAGTCTTTTCTTAAACAGCCTATCCTTCATTACGGCATGGTTGAGGTCGTATAATTCATGAAAACGAAAATAAATTTTTTAGAATTGTAAGCTATATCAACTTTTTCCTTTGCCAACTCAGCTTGTACCTTCGGAGACATTGTAAGTAACCGTAGAACGGCACTGCTATCTAATCCAACTGACCTCATTAGGAAAGCCTTCTTTTAATAATGCTTGTCCGTATATCATCCATATCATGTGATTTACTAGACGCATATTTTGATAATGAGCCAAACCATTCATCATCCTCTTCTACTCGATGAATAGTCCAAACCTTTCTCCCTTCAATCTCTAAAGGCTCAAGTATTACTTGATCACCTGGTTCGATACCCAGATCCCCACAAAGCTCTGAAGGAAATGTAGCCTGTCGTTTAGATGTGATTTTTATCGTAGCCATACACCCTCCTTCCTTTATCGGCCTTCCTTAGGACTTTAAACAGGCAAAGCCTATTTAAATAGCATTCTAAAAATAAGATCATGCCCCTTCTTAGTCTTTACAATAAACTCATGATTACCTGCAGGCATTTCCATCGTCGGATCCATACTTAACTGGCGTAGGCTATAGGGGTAGCCATTTTTGGATAGGGCTTTCTCGTTGAACTTATATTTCATGGTAAATTCAATATCAATATTTTTATCGTGGGTTGGTAAGGAGAGTTTTCGAGAAAACTCCTTATCCTTTTTATTCAGGAAATAATCCTTATCAATATCATCGATTTCCAATTGCTTTAGGGATCCATTGCCAGAAAACTTCATCGTAAATTTGAGTTTGGTATTGCTTTTTGTGGTCACAAACAGCTCAATGTCTCTTCCATGCTCAGCAACATATTCTGTATCTACAAAAGGGGCTTTGATTTCCAGTTGTGCTATCCTGGTTTTCGCTGCAACAGAAAATGGCAGTAAGAAGAGAAGCAAGAGAAGAGTGATTTTATTCATGAAGCTTTTGTCAATGTAAAATGGAGAATAAAGTGGTACCACTGATTACTTTCTTATATGATGATTTGTAAGAGATTGTGTCAAGCCAAGAGCACAAACTTAATCAAATTATTAAATCATCATATAGGGAGTGGATCTTTATCTTCCTAATCAACTACCCATACCAAGGACGCCTACGATCTTTTAAATGCGATAACGCATCAACAGTGATATTAACATCATCGACGATCTGAAAATCGTACATGCCCATACAAATAAAATCGGCGCCATTCTTAAAGGCATAAGGCACCCCCTCTTTGGGGTGTATGGCACCCGCAGCTAATATTTTAAAGGCGATCCATGGTTCTTTTAATGATTCCATATACTGAATGGTTTTAGACGGGTTCACACACCATATATTGTCATGCTCCATCTTCTCCGTCGCAGACCAGTAATTTGTATTGTGTAAGGTTTTAACCCAAAAATCTGGGCGTAGACCATGTTCGACGCATGCTTGAACTGTTTTTAAATGATGAGCACCAATGCCTGCAGGCAAACCTTGTTTTCTGGCCTGAAGTAGAAAGCGCTCAATCTCGTCAAACTTATTACGTAGCACTAAGCGATCTGCTATTTCTCCTTGAATATAAACGGCGTGAGCGCCAGCATCGATGGATTTATTTAAACCTTTCAGACAATCACCACGCACCCCACAATCGGAAATAAATTGAATTTTTCCGCCGGCATGCTTCCAGTATTTTTGAATGACCTCAGATAACTGAGGATTCGTTAAAAGAGTATCTACGCCACTAGCCTCTGCCAAACTTAAGGTTTCAAAAATTTTATTTTCGTGGTGATAAGCTTTAACCAGTTTAGAGACGTAAATCAAGTCGCGGGAATGGGCCCAGCCTCCAATAAGGTTACCTCCTAGAATAATCCTGCTAAGCTGAAGGTTTTTTATGATGCCTTTGGCTGGCTTTTGTATTAAAGCATCTGGTTTGGTGAATGTAAATGCTTTAGTAGTCGCTGAAGAAAGGCCATCGATGGAAGGCTTAACTTGATTTGCCAATAAACCTTCTTCCCTACTCTTCAATGAATGCTTCAATAAAGCAGATGAGATAAAACCACCCAATACTGGCGTGCTCGCCAAACCGAAAAGCAGGTCCCGTCTAGAATAAGGCTTTCTATCAGGTGCGGGCTTCCTGACCTGTAAGAAGTGAAGTTTACTTAAGATGCGATCCAAACCTATAAAATGACCCGTAGGAAATAAATAAACCACAAATAGACCCATTATTTCAATGATATTCTTATTCACAAATAAATAATTTCCCTCACTAGCAATGCTAGAAGGATTCTCTAAGAAGGGTGGATGAGCCATATAGTAAAGCCCCAGAAGTATCATACCCAAAAGGCAGGTGCTTCTTAGAAAAAGGCCTAATATTAAAGTCGTTCCCAATAGAATGAGTCCCCAGATATTAAGAAAATTGACAATAGAGACGAGAGTATTACTGCTTGCAAGAAATTGATAAAAAGGAGCCGCTATCCCCCAAGAGCTCTCCAGAAAAGAAGCTGCAGTCCAGCCAGGCGATATGAATTTCACAACACCTTCGTATAATAAATGCCAGCCAATCACAATTCGCAGCAAAGTGATAATAGTTAATTGAAATGAACTAATTGCAGGCTTTTTAAGAGTGATGTCTTTCATATGGATGGATTAAGTTGTGAATCCAATGAGTTCACAAATTAATAAGAGGGATTCTATTCAGAAATCTTATAATCGACTAATCACCATATAAAATAAAGGCGAAAGCAGAAAAAGAAGCATGCCAAAGCAGCCTTGCTTTTTAGAGCTGTAATTGGGATCACTCACTTCTAATTCTTTATTGACATGATCAACAAGCTCTTTAGCTTCCTTAAGGCCAAAACCTGTCTTTTCTCTAACAAGTTTTATAGCTGCAATCTTGGATCCTTGAGTTTCCTGCAGTGCAGCTTTAGCTATTGCAGTGTTTTCTTCTGAGAATTGAGTCATTGGTTAAGTATGATTCAGGAGTTTTATAGACCCTATCATAATCCCTAGAATATCTTGGGAAGAAAGAGATGAGATCGAATCATAAATCATCAAATTTCAATTAATCATCTGGGTTTCTAGTCCAATATTTGCCAGACCACCAATCACCAATTGTTGGGTCGCAGGTTTCTAATGGTAATAGAAGTTCTACATGACTATCAGCAAAAAGGTAGCTAAATTGCATCTGATGATACATATCTGGATTCTTATTAAGTGAATTCATTTGGTCATTATAGTGATAAACACCTGCACCATCATAGCCCGCTCCTAGGCTCCCATGATTTTCCAGTAGAATAATTGTTTCTGAGGGGTTAGGGATTTTATCCGAACTAACGCTTTTGGTTTCCCCCCATAGAGAAGAGATACCACCGTCTGAACTCCCCTCCTGGTTGCAATTCATTGAGTACGAACGCAATCTCCTATTTCGCTGGGCATATTCATCGACCTGTTGAGAGCATTCGTATATCCCCCAACCAATTGATAATCCCGGGCGACCCACATCCCCGTCTGATAAATTTCTGCCATCATACCCTTGCCCTAGAAGGTCATCCCAACTGCCATGGAGGTACTCGCCAGTATTGAAATTAGCAGGAGTGTAATACTCATTGTTATCACTAAGATATAAATTCATAGCCGTCGTAATACTGCCGAGATTAACCGTGCAGTTAACTTTGGAAGCGCTTTGCAAAGT
>JADGBV010000385.1 GCA_015231345.1 Planctomycetota bacterium | reverse complement strand
ATAACCTAAATACTGGAAAAGACAGAATTTAAATAGGTTTGAGGCAGAACTCACCTTAGCTCGTTTGTCTGAAAGGGATAACTTGTATTTTTCATAAGATCGTCCTATTTCTTGAATTTCTTACTGTATTTCTTGGTACAACTTAACATTGCTTTAGCTTTATCTGGGTCATGAACGCTCTCAAAATAGGAGAGCATTTTCGCTTCCATGTCAGAGAGTACACTTGAGTATTCTGGGGATAATGCCAAGTTATGCTTTTCATGAGGGTCTTTAGCGTAATCATATAGCTCGACTGACTTGAGTAGTTTTCTATCAAAACTAGCAAAACTTATGAAATTCTTATCCACCCAATAAACCAAACGATAATTCCCACTACGCAGAGCATAACCTGTGGAATTATAACGAGTATATTGACTCATGGCACCCTCTTTAACTCTACTGCTAGGATTTTGCAGCAAAGGAAGTAAACTCTTCCCCTCAAGACCATTAGGAGGCGCTACGCCCGTAAGTTCACATAAGGTCGGGAAAACATCAATAAATTCTGTCTCACTGCGAACATGCTGAGAGCCAGAGTACCCTGGTGCAGCAATAATTAGAGGCGAACGCGTAGCTTGTTCATAATTTGAATGCTTACACCATAACCCATGGTCGCCCAAATGCCAGCCATGATCACCCCAAAGAACGATTGCGGTATTCTTGAGTAAGCCAGATTCCTCCATCGTCTTCATCACTTTCCCTATTTGAGCATCGACATATGAGACGCAGGCCATATAGCCATGAATAAGCTCTCGTTGCTTCTCAGGAGGCACAGGCTTTCCTAGTTCATAGCCAGTGTATGCTCCTAATTCGCCATAACTATGATAAGCATATTGAGGGCGATCATCTGAGCGAGTCTGGTGGGGAGCGAGTTGGATATCATCAGCCTTGTAAAGGTCCCAATATTTTTGGGGCGCACAAAAAGGAAGGTGTGGTTTTTTGAAACCTAGAACCAGGCAGAAGGGTTTATTCTTTCCTGCCATAGCCTTAAGGTGCTCAATTCCTTTTTGTGCTATTTTACCATCGGGATACGCCTCATCGGGCACTTCAAGGGATTCTGTAGCCGGATAAAGTTCCTTTCCTTTAAGTTGTTTCATTATATAGGAGTTTTTTGCCTTAGGTTTTTGAGCCATTAACTCCGCAAAAGCCTTGTGGATTTTCGGACTCTGGAATTTATCCATTACAGGCTCGGGCATTCCCTCAACTGAAACCCCTTTCAAGTCTCCCCGTAGAGTCCATGAACGAGGGTCATCATTCTTGGCGCCATGCAGAATTTTTCCATAGCCAGTACTATCATACCCCTGGCTTTTGAAGTATTGAGGGAGAGTTGTAATATCAGGATTCACATCACGCATATGGGTATGCAGGTCGCGAACTCCAGTGCTATCTGGGCGAAGCCCTGTGTAAAAACTTACCCGTGAAGGAGCACAAACTGATTGTTGGCAGTAATTAGCATGAAAAACCGTGCCTCTGGCTGCCAACTTGTCTATATTTGGGGTGCGAATAGTGTCATCTCCGTAGCAGCCCAAGATTGGTTTTAAGTCGTCTACATTGAGAATTAAGACGTTCAGAGGCTCTTTCGCCATGGCTTCACCTTGAATGCTTAGTGTCGCACAGACAGAGGCAAGTAGAAAGAAAGAAGCGATAACTGAGTTCATTTTCATACAATATCCTTTAGGTTTAGCATGATACGACAGTTGAGCCATATTCGAGAGAAATTTACAATAGATCAATTGCAGTTATTCTGATTACAATAGAGATATTAATTATATCTATTACATATCAATAAGTCAAGCGATTCGTTAAAAATACATGTATTTCAGCGCAAATCGTATGTATTTACGAGCAAATTATAAGTGTTTTCGGTAAATTTAGTGAATTAGCCACCCAAATTATACAATTCAACAAAGGAGATATACATATACAAAACAGCAATATTATTAGACGAATTAGCATTGTTTTGTATGCAAATATGCTTAAAATATGACTGAATCCAAGCATTGCTTTGTCTCAATCATATAATACGAAGCTGCTGCTTCATTCAAAACAGACTACTTATGATAGAATAGGGTAGCTATAAAACATGAACACAAAAACACACACTTCCAAAACCATCATGAAAGCATCATTATCAAGATTTATTGTTTTGTATTTCATCATCATACTTTCAGCAATCCCAACCATGCTGGCCACCTCTCCAGACACTTGGCCTGAGGCCATGTTAAAACTAAGGCATGACGTTATCCTAAGCGCCAAAGAGTCAAAAGCTGCTTCTGAAGAATTGGGGTTACATAAACTTCACTCAGGACCCTGGCACGAACATGAATTGGCTGTATTCAAGGATAAGGGGCCAGAATCATGGCCTTCTAACTCGAAACCAATTCATGATTACAATAATTCCCTCGAGGAATCATTCAAGACAGACGGCTTCATTGACCTTAAGAAGAAGTATCTTAGATCAGTGGTTGCCAACAAAGACAAAAACCATTATGCCAGGTTTAGAAAAACAGGGCGCCAAGATGGAGACATCTGGACAAGCCCACATCGATACAACAACCGCATTAACTATTACTACAAAACAGTGGACCTTCCAGAAGATATGTCCTTCAATTTATATTTAGGGTTCAACGAAGGCTGCAAAGTTTTCCTCAATGGTCATGAAGTATTTTCGGAATATAGGGCTAAGCCTCATACTTTTGCACCTGGCCAGAGCATGGTCTCTTGTAATCTCAAGAAAGGCACCAATCACCTCCTGTTAAAATTAAGCGCTCACCGTCTTGCTCCGAGACAACATAAGACATATGTTTCCTTTAACCCCGCTCCCATTGTCAATTTAAAAGACAAATCACTTCAACTTTTCAAAGATTTTCCTCGTCAATCCGATTGGTTTTTTCAAGACGTCGACCGTATGACATCAGAACCCATAGGGGCTGACATCAACAAGGATATCATCCCTAAAAACATCATCAACTGGGTGCAAGAAAAGCGAGGCACTGAATTTGAGTTGCAATTAATCAAAGGTGTCATCGCAGAATTAAACAGCCCAAAATCCTATAAACAAGCACTTCAGCGTTTAATCAAGTCACAAACAGAAAGATCAAACCCCGCTTGGCTCAACTTATACCTTAAAGCTTGCCAAGAACGACGAGATCAACGCTTACAAAAGCTCAGACAAACATTTCCACAAACTCTTTTTGCTAAAAGAAAAATGCTACGACCTTCTTTCTATGGTTATTCTGAAGGTTTATCCTGTGCCAATTTTGAAATGAATTTTGAACCCGACACTGCCCTGTGCTTGCTCGAGTGGCAAGATGGAGAAGCTAAAATCACCGAAATCCTCAAAGATAAAGAAGGTGTCATCCGCGACATTGAAGTCTCATACGATGGCAAAAAAGTTCTCTTTGCTTGGAAGAAAAGTCGTCATGAAGATGACTATCATCTCTATGAAATGAGCTGGCCAGATCAAAAGATTCGCCAACTAACCTCTGGACTCAATGTAGCTGACTTTGAGGGAGTGTACCTCCCCAATGGCGATATCATGTTCTCTTCAACACGTAACATCGGAACCACTCCTTGTTGGGTCACTGAGACAAGCAATATGTTTACTTGCGATAAAGACGGTAAACATATTCGCCAAATCGGATTCGATCAAGTAGTCACCGCCCAACCTAGTGTCTTAGAAAATGGCACAGTGGTATTTACTCGCTGGGACTATAGTGACCGTGGTCAAGTTTTCCCTCAGGGTCTCTTCTCAATGAATCCAGACGGAACCAATCAGACCGAATACTACGGCAACAACTCTTGGTTCCCCACCACAATCAACCAGGCTCGAGGCATCCCTGGAACAGACAAGCT
>JADGBV010000384.1 GCA_015231345.1 Planctomycetota bacterium | reverse complement strand
ATATTCATACCAATGATTTTGGTACTGCGGAAAATAATCTTTTGCAAATTACTTTGCTCGTAGTACTTAAGTCGTTCTACGATTCCAAAGCGATCGCGGAATGGCGCTTGCATGGCTCCTTCTTTGGTGGTCGCACCGACCAAAGTAAAAGTGGGCAATTCTAACCTGACAGTACGACTATTTGCCGCACCTTGATCTAAGACTATATCGATTACATAATCTTCCATGGCCGAATAGAGATACTCTTCCAAGGTGGGAGATATACGGTGTATTTCGTCGAGAAAAAAGACATCACCTTCTTCGAGTTGAGTCAATATACTCGCAAGGTCAGCCGGTTTGGTTAAAGCGGGTCCATTAGCACAGTGAAGTTTCGCCCCCATCTCATGAGCAATAATACGCGCCAGAGTGGTTTTACCTAAACCGGGAGGGCCGCAAAAGAGCACATGATCCAAGGCTTCTTGCCTCTTTAAAGCTGCACCAATGGCTATGCGTAAGTTATCGACGAGCTGTCTTTGACCGATAAAGGAATCTAAGCTGGCTGGGCGAAGCTGTTCGTCCAGAGCCTGATCTTCTCGTTGTTGCCCCCCGGAAACTAAAGATTCACTTTCCACGCTTTAAAGCCAAACGTATCCAGTCGTCGGTTTTTTCAGGTGGAGGACTTATTTCAGCGATTTTCTGCAGTTTATCCCTGGCAGCTTCAGCTTGTAAACCCAATGCCAATAAAGCCAAATAAGCATCTTCTGGGTAAGAAGTGCTTATTGTGCTTTGCATTTCTGGCCTCATGGGAATGGACTTTAAACGATCACGAAGCTCAACCACAATGCGTTCGGCTGTTTTTTTACCGATGCCTTTAAGTCGAGTCAAAAAAGCAATATCACCACCAATGACTGAAGGCACAAGCATTTGCAAACTCGCTTGATTTAAAATTTGCAAAGAAAGTGACGGGCCCACGCCTGATACTTTAATGAAATTCAGAAATAGTGCTCGTTCTTCGGGAGCACTAAAACCATAAAAGCTTAATTCAGTTTCTCTCACTTGAAGATACACATAAACAAAAGCTTGCTCACCTTTTGAGGGGAGGTCTTTATACGTGGAGTCAGTTATTTGAATGGAATAACCGACACCATTGATATCTAAAATAACCTCTCCCAGTTTCTTTTCAAAAACAACTCCGGAGAGGTGATTATACATTTTAAATAATTACCCTAAAAGCAGGCTAAACTATGACTATTCGTCATACTCAACAATTGTTTCTTCTTCATTTGATCCCTCTCCCAATAGAGAGCTACCTGCAGCAGGAGCGGCAGCAGCTGGAGCGGTTTCTTGTTTACCTGTTGATGTCGCAGGGCGATAGCTCAAGCCTTTTTCTTCAAGCATGGAGTTCACTTCTTGTAAACAAGCTGCGCTGAAGTTGGGGTTAGATTCTAAGTCAGTACCAGTTCTCATAGTGATATCACGCAGAGATTCGAAACCCATTTTGTGCAAGGCACTTTTGGTACGGTAGCTGAGATCCAAGTCCTCGATGGAAGTATCCAGTTGGTCCAAAGAAAAGTCTTTTTCTTGTGAATAAAGCTGAGCATTCATTTTGTTTCTCTCGGCCAATTGTTCTTCTTCGACTCGAGTCATACCAAGGTGAAGACCTTTTTTGGAAAGCATAGCGCGGATCTCTTTAAGAGATGTTTCGCCAAAGTTTTTATAACTAAGAAGCTCTTGTTCTGTTTTAACAATAAGATCTTTAAGAGTGAAAATACCCATTTTGCATAGGCAGTTACGCGAACGAACAGAAAGTTCGAAGTCTGAAATGGGGATATTAAGAATTTCAGATGTTTTCATGTCCTGACGCTCTTTCTTCTCATCGTAATGCATGCTTAGGCTAGCTTCTGCATCTGAGTGATAAAGTAGAGCTTTACGGTTTGTAGGGTTAATTTTCAAAGCTCTTTCGTAACAAGAAATAGCTGGAGCAAAATCGTGTTTATCTTCATAAATCACACCCATGTTGATGAGCGATTCTTCATAAGAAACGCCTAAGCTTTCTAGCTTGAGGTAAGTTTCTAGAGCCAAATCATCGTCACCACGATTATCTTGTAGTTTCGCGAGGTGAAAAAGAGCTTGAGTGAGTTGTGGATTCGCTTCATCTTCTACGGCTTCACCATAACCATCAAGAGCTGCTTGATATTCACCATTAAGTTCGTTGATATATGATTTAACAAATAAACCTTCGCTGCCCATGGAATCAAAATCCATGCCCTCAGCAATTTTCTCAGCCAATGAAACTCGGCGTAAGTCACAAGCAGTAATGATATATTGAATTTTCAGTGCTTTGTCTTCTGCCGAGGCAGCAGCATCTACTTTGCTAGTTAATTCTTTAATAGCCTGAGTTCCTTTGTCTAAAGACTGCAAAGAGCGAATATAAAGAAGTTTTCCCAGAAGGCTTTGCTCACTTTCGAGAGTCTCAAGCGCTTCAGCATAAAGGTTCATGAAGTAACTTGTCACTCCCTTACGGAGGCTTTGTTCAGCTTCTGGAATGACTCTTTTATTACTTTCGTAATCAGTATAAAAGGTCTCCAAAGCTTTTTTGTCTTCTTCCTCTAGGACCAAGCGAGTCCTCAAGGAGAACAGTGCGGCACTGTCCATAGTAGGTGCGGTTAAAATTTCTACGACGCCACTATTCATATGCAAATCAATATTCTAGAATTTATCGAAGGGCGCATACTAACTGGACCTTTAATCTTTCAAATCATGATTAAGCTCCTATCTCCCCTAACAAAATTTTAAGCATTTTCCTTATGTTTACGGGCATTATCCAAGAAATCGGTCAAATCATCAGGGCGCACAAAGAGGGCCAGGTCCTTCGTTATACCATTTCATCTCAAATACTTAGAGAAAAAGCTCTCACCGGAGCTTCCATTGCAGTGGATGGTGTCTGCCAAACAATTGTTGAAATCAACGAAAATAGCTTTTCTTTTGACGCCATCGATGAAACCCTCAAAAAAACCACATTGGGAAGCCTTAGGAGTGGCCAGAAGGTGCATTTGGAGCCCGCCATGCCAGTTGGCGCTCCTCTTGATGGCCATCTAGTTTATGGTCATGTGGACGGATTAGGGCAGATCACAGCCATAAAACCTCAACAAGGGCGCTTTGATTTACAAATAAGGGTCCCTGAAGGGTGTGAAAAATATCTCATAAACGCGGGCTCCATATGTCTCAAAGGAGTCTCTCTCACCATTTTCAAGGTCGAAGGCAATCAATGCTGGGTCAGTTTAATCCCTGAAACCCTCCAGCGTACAACCCTAGAAAGCCTAAGAATTGGCGATTATATCAATATCGAAGTGGATATTATAGGCAAATGGGTTGAGAAATTAATCAGTCCAACTCGAGCCAAAAGTTCACTGGAAGAAAACCTGAAAAAATTTGGTTACTAAGAGCAAAAAAACCATCTAGAGCTCCTATCTAGTTGCAAATCGATATTTTACACCAGAATGCTATTAATCTTTGATAAGCATTAAATATGAATATTTTAATTGCAGACGATAGCCCAATTTCGCTAAAACTCGTAGAGAAACAAGCGCAAAAATCTAACCCCAATAGTATTTATACGTCTACTAATGGGGAAGAAGCTTTTGAAAGCTACAAAGATATGTTGAATATGGGGCTTGGAGACCTCGTTCTGCTGCTTGATATCAATATGCCAGCTTTGAACGGCATTGAGGTCATAAAAAAAGTCAGAGCCCACGAACGCAGTCAAAGGCTCACCGAAAGAGCGCGCATTATGGTTATAACTGACTATGACACAGATGATGCTGAGTACCTTGCTCGCCTCGTTGGTGCTGATGCTTTTTTAGCTAAAACAGACACAAATAATACTTTCGCGGCGACTTTAGGTAGTTTCCTTAAACGCTCA
>JADGBV010000383.1 GCA_015231345.1 Planctomycetota bacterium | reverse complement strand
AGAAGATGCAATGATGGACTTTTCAGTGACATTATCCCACGACCCACCTCTCCTTAGTTCATACCATGACCCAAAACTATATGGCAAAGAGTCAATATTCTGTGTATGCCAATTGTGAAGATAATTGCGCGTTTTTAAAATGGCTGATTCAAAACTATTATGAGTTGCAGCAATAATTTCACCTATGCAGAGCAGGGTTGCCAAAGCAAGACATGCTTTAAATCTATTGATTTTTGCTAGTTTAAGAGCTTGAACCTGAATAGTGAACCAATTCATATTAGTGCCTTTGTTAGATTCTATAGTTAAGTGAAAATAAAGCGGATGTGTCGCCGGAAAATGTCTGTTTTATATGTACACGTTGGCTGGATGCCATGGGTTAACAGATTGGTGAAAAAAAAGTAAATTAAGCTTTCATCAGGCATCAAGCATAGAAATCCTGCAGCATAATAGAAGGAGCGTGCCGATACGCTTTTTGGAGTTCATCTCATAGGAATAAGGTTTTCATGGTATATATTGTTATTTTGATATGATAACAATGCAATAAAAGGAGCCTCAGAATAAATAAAGCGCGAAGGACTGTGGCGGGAACTGGTAATACCCTATTTTTGTCTAAAGATGATAGTAGCTACGTGAAATTAAGAGTGTCATAAACAGGTGGGAGATCAATGGCTTACAAGGCAGACATTGGTTCAGCGGGCACAGGACCCTAACGATCATCAAGCCTGGGATGAATTTGTGAGGTATTATCACAGTTTTATTACTGTCGTATTGCGCAAGATGCAGTTTTATACCGGGGAGATGGATGATATAGTTCAGGAAATTCTCATTATTTTGTGGAAAGCTCTACCCTCATTTGAGATTGACCGAGACCGCTGTCAGTTCCGCACTTGGATGAGTGTACTGATTCGCAATAAAGCCATTGACTGCTTTAAGAGCAGTAAGCGTTATGAAAATCACCTCAAAAAAGCTGCTGAACAGATGGAGGCTCTGAGTGAAGAGCAGCAGAGTGAGATTGACCAGATGATTGAACAGGAATGGGAGCGTCATATTACTCATTGTGCTTTAGATAATATTCGAAGTATTTTTTCAGGTTCGGCGATCAAAGTCTTTGAACTGTCACTTGAAGGGCTTTCTGCCACAGAAATCGCTTCACAAACTGGGGTGCAGGAGAAATCGGTCAAAGTGCTAAAAAGCCGAGTAAAAAAACGTGTCATCAAAGAAATCCAGTATCTGCGCAGCGAACTGGAAATGTAAATGGAATCAAAGGATCACCGAGAGCGTCGAAAGTGCTTTGAGCACGAACTTACCTCCCTTTATGACAGTGATATGGATGAAGAGGACGTGAGTGATGATAGCTTGGTTGCTCATTTACACCAAATATCCGATAAGTCTCGCTACCGAGAGAAGCAACTAATTGGAAGAGGAGGCATGAAAGATGTCTACCGAGTACTTGATGACAAAGTGGGTCGTTATATTGCAATGGCCACTCTTAAGGACGATGCCCCCGAAGAATTATATGACCCTTTTTTGCGTGAAGCACGCCTGACAGCTTTACTTGATCACCCCAATATCATATCCCTGTATGATATTGGTCTTGATGCACATGGGGGGCCTTATTTTACCATGGAGCTCAAAAACGGACAAAGCTTAAGTGAGTTTATAGACTCGTTTGTACAGAAGGGAGAAGAAGCTCCCCTCAACAATCTAATGGAGGTGTTTTTGAAAATCACTGATGCCATAGCTCATGCTCACTCTCATAATGTACTCCATTTGGATCTCAAGCCCGATAATATTCAGATAGGTCAGTATGGAGAGGTCCTTGTGTGCGATTGGGGACTGGGAAAAGTGCTGGGAGTCCCAGATTATTGTGGTGAAGAAACTGATGCTCTTCTGTTAAACCCCGACCTGCTAAATAGCATGACCTTATCGGGCAGCACCAAGGGAACTCCCGGATTTATGGCTCCTGAGCAAATACACAAAGACGTTGAAGAGGGTTTTGCTTCTGATATCTACTCCCTTGGAGCAATTTTGTATAATATGTTGGCTGCTACTCCCCCCGTTGGAGGAGATGTAGACGAAATGTTACGGAAAACTGTTAATGGGGAGATTATTCCGCCTGAGAAGCTAGGCTTAAGGAATACCTGCTCTGTTGGGTTATCTGCTGTCGTTATGAGGTCCTTATCCCTTGATCCAACTGAACGTTATCAATCAGTCAAGGATCTTAAAAAAGATATACAAACCTATCTTAGCGGCTACGCCACCTTAGCTGAGAATGCTGGAATTGTTAAAGAAATCTCTTTGTTTGTGGGACGCCATAAACAGGCTTGTATCCTTAGCATCTTATTTGTAGTGATGCTCATATCGGTGGTGTCATTCTCGGTTTTACGCCTCCATGCTAGCCGTGAGGTCACTAAGAAGGCATTATTTCAAGTAGAGGCTTCTCATCGGCAGATGGAGCTCCTACATCAGAAAGCTCAGCGAAATCTCCTCATGTATGAGGAGGAAAAACAAAAAATAGAACGTTTAACCATTCAACGCTCATACGAAATCTCCGAGTATAGTGCCGGCTATCTATCGAACCGCTTCTTTGATAACCCAGAAAACTTCGCTAGCGATACAATGGAGGTGTTGGAGAAAGCTCTTGCGATAGACTCTTCCAATCAACGAGCCATAGAGCTGAAGGGGCAGTTGCACTTGGTGATGCAGAGATTCCCCCAGGCTTTAGCCTGTTTTGTGCAAATGAAAAAAGATAATCGTGATCTAATGATCTTGTCGCGACGTATGGATGAAGCCCCTAAAGCACCATCGGGATTGTTAGAAATTGAGTATTTAGTGGATATGATTAAATTTTTTGGGCATCAAGAAACTATTGTTCGTCGTCATCTATGCGAACGTATCGTCGCCTTTGATGCTGTTAAGCGTAAGGATAAAACGGGATATGGAGATGTGATTAATGCCCTCGTGCGGGTATGGAATAAGTTTCCGGGGTATTATTCCTTTAAGTATGATGCTGCTGAGAAATCCCTTGTTCTTAACGGTTCCGGATTGCGAACTTTGCAGGGAGACGCTGTTGTGGGGTCGGGCAAGTGCTTATTGCGCTTTCTCCCTTTTACATCTCTTTGGATATCCAATTCTCAGCTCTATAACCTGCACGAAATAACCGATTTGGTGAATTTGGAGGACATTACTCTGCTCAATAATTCCCTTACAATCATCACCCCTCTCAATAAGCTTCCTTCGCTCAAGAGGGTGATTATTGGTGAAGGGCAGTTTTCCAGCAATCAAGTGAGCAGGCTGCATAAACATCTGGAAGTGAAACAGTTGAGACAATAGATATTTGAATGCTCTTTTGAGGAGTATTACTGTGGCTGTCTGCTGCACAAGCAGGCACTGTTTTTTTTCTGGTTTTGTTAAGGGGTAAAGATTGTGGCGCCCTAAACTAGAGTTTCGCCATTTTTAAATGACTACGGATTCAGTAATAATGGTGTCCTCGAAAATATTAGCCACAAAAGAACGCAGAGAGCACAAAGGAAAGACTTGTTTTTTGTGTTCTCTGCGTTCTTTTGTGGCTATTGTGACGGATATAACTGGATATGGAGTTTCGAGAAAATGGCGAAACTCTAGCCTTAGGCCTCTAATTAATTTGACAGGCAGGTCATTTCTATACGATTACGATGTTTTTTCTAGGCATTTGAAGCTTTTAATCGTCAAGTTATCTGCATTAGGGGATATAGCTCAGGCTGTCATGGCGCTAAGGCCTTTACTGGCAAACAGCTCTCATGAAGTCCATTGGGCTTTATTTCAAGGTCTAGAAAGTGTTGTCGAGAATGAAAGCTGGGTGAAAAAAATCATTTCAGTGCCTAGACCTTGGAGCCTAGGATCTTTTTGGGCTTTTAAAAAAGAACA
>JADGBV010000382.1 GCA_015231345.1 Planctomycetota bacterium | reverse complement strand
CCTATTTGATATTGGTTTTCAGAGTTTGCTCATTCGTTTACACTACAGGATGCCGAAGGAAGATTTGTAGAAACCTTAGTTACATTTGTACTAGTTATAATATTATCATTATCAGCCTTATCTTTAACGGTGTATCTAAACATATAACAACAGATGATGAAAGGAAACGGAAAGAGGCGAGCTAATAGACTTTGGGTTGGGTGGCCCTTTTTTCCAGGTAGGTTTTCCACATCTGTTCAAAGGAGGCCTCCAACTCCTGAGTCCCTTGCTCTCCATCAAACAGTGGTGTGGTGAGCCGGTTCTTCTCTATTTTCTGACGAATGGCCTGCAGCTCTTTCGGGTTGCAAGCCAAAGAAACGGCCAAGGCTTTATCAGGATGGGCTTTACAGTCAAGCATCCCGCTTTACCCGCCAGATTTTGCGCTTGGAACCCAAGCAAGCCGACACCGACCGCCTGCTAGACTTCATCTCCCAGCAATTTGGCTCCCTGTTTCCCGAACACAGTTCAGATGCCGACCGCAATGTCGCCAGCTACTATCGCGAGATGGCCCTGTTATGTCACCAGATCGGTGGTCTTTCCGAGGCAGTCACCCTTGTGCTCGCTTATTAAGCGAAGGGCATGATGTTATCTGTCTAGATAATTTATTTACGGGTCGTAAAGCTAATATTTACAACCTGATGGATTATAAGAACTTTGAATTTATCAGGCATGATATAACACAGCCCATATTGCTTGAAGTTGAGCAGATTTATCATCTTGCGTGTCCGGCTAGTCCTGTTCATTACCAATTTAACCCTGTTAAAACGGTGAAAACGAACGTGATGGGAACGATTAATGCCTTGGGTATAGCTAAACGGGTTAAAGCTCGCTTTTTTCTTGCTAGCACATCTGAAGTTTACGGCGACCCTAAGGAGCATCCGCAATCTGAAGGTTATTGGGGGAATGTGAATCCCATCGGTATACGTAGCTGTTACGATGAAGGTAAGCGTATGGCTGAAACTCTCACGATGGATTATCACCGCTCCAATGCTGTTGATACTCGTATTGTGCGGATTTTTAATACTTTTGGGCCTAATATGCACCCTCAAGATGGCCGCGTGGTGAGTAACTTTATTGTTCAGGCTTTGCAAGGCAAGGATATTACTGTCTATGGTGAAGGTGAGCAGACTCGTTCTTTTTGCTATGTCTCTGACTTGGTTGAAGGTTTTGTCGCCATGATGAATCAAGATGAACATGTTGGTCCTGTTAACCTGGGTAATCCAGATGAAAGAACTATTCTAGAATTGGCCGATATGATTATTGGCAAAGTCGGTCAGGGCAAAATTGTCAAAGAGCCTTTGCCTAAAGATGACCCAGCGCGGAGAAAACCTGATATAAGCTTAGCAAAAAAAGTTCTTGGCTGGGAACCTAAAGTGAGTCTTGATGAGGGCTTGGATAAAGCTATCGAATACTTCAGAAAACGAGTGGAGGCAGGAGACTTTTAGTGGCCATTACCGACGAATACGATATTGTCATCGGACTTGAGGTCCATGTTCAGCTAAAAACTGAAAGTAAATTGTTTTGCGGTTGTCGCAATAAATTTGGTTGCCCTCCTAATGAAAATACATGTCCTTTATGTTTGGGGATGCCTGGCACGCTTCCAGTACTAAATAAACAAGCTTTTGACTACTCTTTGCGAACAGCCTTAGCTATTGGTGCGAAGATTGCTAAGCGAACTAAGTTTGATCGCAAACACTATTTTTACCCAGATTTGCCAAAAGGATATCAGATTTCTCAGTTTGATGAGCCATATTGTACTGGTGGTGGGGTAGAAATTGAACTTGAAAACGGCGAAACGAAATTTATAGAGCTCACTCGTATCCATATGGAAGAGGATGCGGGGAAATTATCTCATGCTGAAGATAGTGGAATTGCCGATAGTATTGTGGACCTCAACCGTGCAGGAACTCCACTTATGGAAATGGTTACGGAGCCAATTATATCTAGCCCAGATGAAGCTTACCGTTATTTAGTGGAACTTAAACACCTTCTTGAATACATAGAAGTTTCAGATTGTAATATGCAAGAAGGCAGTTTACGTTGTGATGCAAATATATCTTTGAAACCTAAAGGTGCTGAGAAATTAGGGACTAAGGTCGAAATTAAGAATATGAATAGCTTCAAAGGTGTCTTGGCTGCTATGGAGCATGAGGTGAAAAGACAGTATATTGCCTTGCAAAATGGCGAGACTATTGTTCAGGAAACTCGTTTGTACGATGTGGATAAAGGTGTGACTAAGTCCATGCGTTCTAAAGAGCAAGCTGATGATTATCGTTATTTCCCAGATCCTGATTTGCCCGTCTACGAAGTTAGTGATGAATGGATAGAGAATATGAGAGCACAGTTATGCGAACTTCCACAAGCAAGAAAGATTCGTTTTAAAGATGAATATAAGCTCCCTGACTACGATATCAAAATGCTTATTGACTCTAAGGAAATTGCTGATTATTTTGAAGATTGCGCCAAGGCTTCAAAAAATTATAAAGAAATCAGTAACTGGATTATGGGAGAGATTTCCAGAGAGCTTAGTGAAAGAAAAGTGAGTATTAGCGAATTGGATTTCAGTGTAGAGGCGTTAGCTGAGCTGATTCAATTGGTGGATGATAAAAAGATTTCTAAGAAAATTGCCCGTGAAGAAGTTTTCCCCGAAGTTCTTAAGTCTTCTGAGTCTCCCTTAAAGGTGATTGAAAGATTAGGCCTACAGGTTGAAAGTAACGATGATGTGTTGATTCCCATCGTCAAAGAAGCTATTGCAAATAACCCCAAGGCTGTAGAAGATTTTAAAAATGGGAAAAAGAAGGCTGTGGGTGCCATAATCGGTTTTTGCATGAAAGCAACCAAAGGTAAGGCAGATCCTGGATCTATTTCTGCTTTGGTTAACAAGGAATTGGAGGCTTTGCTATGAATGAAGAAGAAAGCTATATAGATGATGGTGATAACCATATTTGTTCCTTGTGTGGCTTGGAAGAGATTGATGTCTTGAAATATAGATTTTATTGTGATAACTGTTATGATCACTTATCTCAAGCTTATCAATGGATGCAGTCCCCCATGTTGTCTCCTGTTGAACTTAAAGGTTTGCAGCAACAAATTCTAGACCTGACCGACGTCAATAAGATTGAATTTGAATGAATGCCTCTCTTGAGGAGAGTATTCAAATAATTTCAGGGGGCCAAACTGGGGCCGATCGCGCCGCATTAGATTTTGCTCTTGATAAAGGTTTTTCTGTAGGAGGTTGGTGCCCGGCAGGAAGACGTTCTGAAGATGGCAGCATCCCTGTTCGATACCCTTTGATAGAATGTGAGAGCCCAGATTACAGGGTAAGAACGAGAAAAAATATTGTTGAAAGCCATGGGACCGTTTTGTTTTTTTTCGATAAGCTCACCGGTGGCAGTGCTTTAACAGAGAAAATATGCCTCAAACAAGGGCGGCCTTTGCTTTGCTTGGATGGTGCTCGACTCGCGCCTGAAGATTGTGCTGGCGAACTTTGTTCATTTGTGAATGACTATTTAATCACGATTTTGAATGTGGCTGGGCCAAGGGCTAGCGGTGAAGCGAGGGTTTACGATTTGGTTTATGAAGTCTTGTGTCTCTCTTTTTCTCAAGAAAAAACTTGAAATAAATCACATTCACGTAAAATTCTAAAAATATATGTAACGATGAGGGTGAAAATATGATTAATCTACTATGGACTTTTGCTGCATTAAATGTGGTTTACTTGATATACGCCTTCATGAAAGGCAAAGGAACTAAGCAGGAGGAACAGAGTTCGACACTTGCTGATGAAGTTCGTTTTCTGGATGTGCCTGATCAAATTTTAGCTAGACCCATCGCTAAACAGGTAAATCTCAGGTCTGTGGATGAAAACCCTGAATGGTGGAATAAAAAAATTAGT
>JADGBV010000381.1 GCA_015231345.1 Planctomycetota bacterium | reverse complement strand
GAAGCCAATAGGCTGATCTCAGAGTTTTTCATGACGAGTCTTTTGGAAATGGGTATTTTACATGCAGACCCAAACCCTGGTAATTATGCTTTTCGTATTAATGATAAGGGCGAAGTGAATCTTATTGTTTATGATTTTGGAGCGTCATATCGAATGAGTGTTGATGAACAGCTTGGCTTTGGTCTATTGCTCAAAATGCTCAAGAAAGAGCGGGGCGATGCCTTAGCTGTGCTTTGCAATATGGGCTTTAAGAAAGAAAACTTACTCAGTATTCAAGAAAAAATATTACCCTTATTGGCTATAACATTCGAACCTCTTCTCTTGGCTGCTCGTTACCCTCTTGATAAATGGAAAAGAAGTGAACGAGTAAAAGGTTTACTTGGAGCGAAGCGCTGGGAATTTATGGTTGCAGCTCCTCCTGCATGTATGCCTTTTATCCGTGGTTTACGAGGCTTGTATTATTATTGTGGTCACCTTGGTGGTGATATGTTTGTGAGTCCTCAAGTGAACCTCTATTTGGAAGAGCATAAAGATGCTTTGGCTCAGTTTGAACAGTCCTTGCCTGAAGTTTATTCTGATGATATTTATGGCCGATTAGAAGTGAAGGTTATGGATGGGGGCATGGAAAAAGTGAATATTACTTTTGCCAGTCGAGTGGTCGAAAATGTCGAAGAACTCATGGATGATAAGACCCTAGAGAGGTTAGAGGAAAATGGCATAGACCTAGAGGCTATCAAGAAAAGAGCCCGTGAAAATGCTTATCGCCCCATGCCTTTACTTGAATGGGAAGAAGGTGAAAAGAAAGTTTTTGTCGCCATCGTTTAGTTAAATAATTATGTCTGGTGAGTTAGTTGTATTACGCATTTTGCAAAGTGCAATGTTTTTTAACACACTGCTTATTATTATTGGCATTATACTTGTTCGTCGCGCTCAGCTTGAAGCGCATCGCAAGTTAATGTCTTTTGTTCTAATATCAACACTTCTTGCAGCGTTGTCTCTTGTGGTATCGCTTTTTTTTGGCTTTGACTACAAAAGTACAACTACGCCAATGCGAATGCTTATTCACCGTGCTTTTTCAGTGCCTTTGTTTCCTTTACTTATATGGGTTTTTTGGTCGGGTTTGCAGGCAGACAGAAAAAAACATTTGCTTGCTGTCGTCTGTATGGTTCCATTTTGGATTGGTACGCTAACAACCGGGCTGTGGTTTTTTTAGCAGATCATTAATAAGCACGAGATGACCATTGAACTATTATTTTGATGATTATATTTTTCACTTAATCGCTGGTTGCGAATAAAAAAAGGCCCCTTAAGCTCAAGCTTAAGGGGCCTTTTCATTTTCTTGTTTGCCGATTATTACTTGCCTGAGGCTCTCAAGACAGCATTTCCCAAGTCATTTGTATTTTCTGCAATGGTAATGCCAGCGGATGCCATAGCTTCAAGTTTTGCTTTGGCTGTGCCGCAACTTCCTTGAACAATGGCGCCAGCGTGCCCTAATCGTTTTCCTTCGGGGGCATGTGTGCCTGCAATAAATCCAGCCACTGGTTTCGTGACGTGATTTTTTATGAATTCACAAGCGCGCTCTTCACTATCGCCACCAATTTCTCCTAACATGAGAATTTGCTTAGTATTAGGGTCATCTTGAAAGAGTTTTAGGCAGTCGATGAAGTCTAAGCCTTTGACAGGGTCCCCGCCAATGCCAATGCAAGTACTTTGGCCAAGACCAACTTGAGTTGTCTGGTTTACGGCTTCGTAGGTCATTGTACCTGAACGGCTGACCACTCCAACAGTCCCAGGTTTATGGATAAAACCTGGCATAATACCAATTTTGCATTCACCAGGTGTGATAATACCTGGGCAATTAGGGCCAATAAGTACAGCATCGTTGTATTTTAGAGCGTGCTTAACCTCAAGCATATCTTTGACTGGGATCCATTCTGTAATGGTCACAATAAGTTTAATGCCAGCTTCAATACTTTCTAGAATTGCATCGGCGGCAAATGGAGGTGGCACAAAGACCACAGAAGCATTTGCCCCAGCTGCAACAGCTTCCTTAACAGTATTCCAAATGGGTTTTTCATCACCAGAGTTGGCTTTCCAGTTTGTGCCACCTTTGCCAGGGCTCACTCCTCCAATAAGGTTAGTTCCATACTCGAGCATTTGATTGGCATGAAAAGAACCACTCTTTCCTGTTAGTCCTTGGCAGACCAGTTTTGTGGATTTATCGACGAGTACACTCACTATTTTGCTCCTTTTCTATATTCTGCTGCAGCTTTTGCTGCTTTTAAACAGCCATCAGGAAGATCCTCTGCGGCAATAACTTTGAGGCCACTTTCTGCAATCATTTTTTTTCCTTCTTCTACATTCGTTCCAGCAAGCCTGACTATGAGAGGGATATGTAGTTCCATTTCTCTGACGGCTTGTAATACTCCTTCAGCAATGACATCACACTTCATGATGCCTCCGAATATATTAACCAGGATGGCATCTACAGATGGGTCATTTAGTATGATGCGAAAGGCGAGCTTGACCTTTTCGGCGTTGGCTCCTCCACCCACATCTAAAAAGTTTGCGGGAGCAGCATTAAACTCTTTGCCAAAGATGGAGACGGCATCTACTGTAGCCATAGCCAACCCTGCACCATTAACCATACAGCCAATATTACCTTCAAGTTTTACGAAAGCCAAGTTGTTATCGATGGCTTCAACTTCAGCCGGATCTTCCTCGCTTTTATCTCGTAGTTTGGCAATTTCTGGGTGCCTGTATAGAGCATTATCATCAAAGGTCATTTTGCTGTCGAGGACCATAAAATCGTCTTCTGTCGTGAGGACAAGGGGATTGACTTCGAGTAAGTCTGAATCCGTATCGAGATAGGCTTTAACCAGAATTTTGGCTGTTTTTATGAAGTTTCTGATTTGTCCCCCTTTTAATCCTAGCTGATAAGCGAGCAAGCGCGCTTGATGATCGGCTAAGCCGGTGAGAGGATTGAAATGTAATTTGAATATCTTTTCAGGGCTTTCTTCTGCTACTTCTTCAATATCCATGCCGCCTTCAGTACTCACCATAACCATGGGAGCAGCAACGGAGCGGTCTAATAAAATAGAAAAGTAATACTCACTTTCGATGTTGCAGCAATCTTCTATATAGATAGTATTGACTTGCTTGCCTTCGTTTCCGGTTTGTACAGTTTGTAGGTATTTGCCCAGCATACATTCAGCATATTCTCTAGCTTCCTGAGGTGAGGAGGCTAATTTGACACCACCATCTAGAGAGACGGTTTTTAATTCGGGTTCATTATAAACTGTACCTTTACCTCTTCCCCCCGCATAGATTTGACTTTTCACAACTGAGCGGCCAAATTTTTCGGCAGCTTTTTCGACCTCTTCTGCAGTGGTGCAAGGTATTCCTTGTAAGAGGGGGGCGTTATATTTTTTTAGTATTTGTTTGCTTTGATATTCGTGAACCTTCATGCTTGACCTCGAGAGTATGTATTAACTTTAGCCTAAAAAAATGGGATGCAAAAGGTGAAACAACAAATAAAAGAATTCTGGTATCTTATTGCTATTAAAGAGTCCGATATCACCCTTAAAAAGTGTTTTTTATGTGCTAATAAAACTTGTTTAGTCAAGTTTGTTGGGCGAAACTTGAGACGATGACTCAAGATCTTTTGCTATTATTTCCATTTTCTGCATAGCAACATCAATATTGTAGTAAACTTGCTCTAAAGCATCGAAAGACTTATGGACCCACTTGCTTCCCCAGTAGTAATTGCAGCTCGTCTCAGCTAAGAGAAGCAGATCGTATGCTTTGATAATAAGGGCGTGCACTTCTTCGGCGTCATCAAGTTCATGCTGGCATTTGTCAAAAGTTCCTTTAGCTTGACGGTAATATTCACTAGCATTTTCCATTTCATCAAAGCCTTTCTTTTGGAGTAAAGAA
>JADGBV010000380.1 GCA_015231345.1 Planctomycetota bacterium | reverse complement strand
GACCTGAAATAATTACTT
Organism: Planctomycetota bacterium; assembly: GCA_015231345.1. Taxonomy (GTDB): domain Bacteria; phylum Planctomycetota; class JADGBV01; order JADGBV01; family JADGBV01; genus JADGBV01. Next base: position 3,931 of record JADGBV010000380.1, on the reverse strand, counting down.
CGCTAACATATCTGCGATAGCTTGTTTTTTTATGTCTTCGTTTCGTGTTCTTTCAGCCATCCTTTCATTATAATGGTTGACTTGATTTTCTGACCAGTTATTGGCTTCAGAGTAATCTCCAGCATACACCAGGTTTAAATCAATCCAAGCCTTAATTTTATCGAGGGCTTCTTCAGGCAAATTCTTCACATGCCCTTCTTCAAGCTTTTTCACAAGCCCACTTTTAATGGAGCCTGCACGGTATGGTTTCTGAGGGCCCATAAGTTCAAAGCGTGTCCAGTAATTGATGTACTTATTAGGCTCATCTGCTTTTTTAGGACCACTACGAACCCACTTGGGGATGGAACTTTTAACTTCGAACTGATCGACTGAAATGCCTTCCTGGGAGGGACGGGCTGCAGCAAGATTCACATAGGACTGTGTAAAAACTCTGCCGGTAAAGCTGCTGTTTTTGGCACTTTCTCGGACGAGGGGCTCTCGTGTGAGGACTAATGATTCAGCTTCTTCACCGGGCGCATGGCACTCGATACAGTGTTTATCAAAAACAGGCTGGACTTCTTTAAGAAAACTAAAGCCCCTGGCTGGTCCATAGAATGGCTTAAGGTCTTCAACTCCTTTTTTCATTGCCATGGTCACTCCTCCGCCCATTAGAGGGACTTGATCTTTTTCTTCATGGCAACCCACACAAGAAAACTTCTCGCCTGGCATAAGAGTTAACCAAGAACGCATGGTTTGAACGACTTTTTTCTTATCGTCCAGTAATTGCAGGTATACAGGTGTGCGGGCTGGAACGTCAAACATAGCAGAGCCATCTTCGTATACTGTCGCTTCACCTAAAATTTTCTTCGCATCAAAAGAAGCAAGAGGGTGGCCAGTAGGTGTTACAGTATGCCACATGCCGCCTGGGCCTTTACCCATGCCAGCACCAATGGTCGTAGGCTTATATAATATTTCTACGACACGGATGCTTTTAATGCTCCCTTCCTTAACACCTTCGACGGATTTACCAAAATAAGCGTTTTGTAAGTATAATGTTCCAGTATTTTTACTGTAGTCTACAAGTGAAGGCTGGGACTGAGGTTTCTTACGAGGCATCTGTAAAATAGGTTGTAGACAAGATGTGGTGGGATCACTAGCTAAGAGTTCACGCCTTCCTTCACTATCCATAAAGAAAATACGGAAATGTTCCTTCTCTTTGCCCCATGTTTCGGAGCGACTAACGACAAACTCGGTTTCGCTGATAGCATAAGGGTTGGAATACTGAACTCCATACTTGGCATAGCCATCATCAAATCCAGGTTTGCTAGGAGGAGTGTCGCCTTGAGGAATGCGCACAATGCCTTCTCCCGATTGGCGACCATTATTAATATCCATAATAGCCAATTGGCCACCTTGGCTGGTATGGTAGCCACCTAAAATAATGGCAACTTTTCTAGAGCCTGGAATGGCTGATGGGTGTTGAAAACTATTGGGTGTACCGGTTTGGTTACCATAGTATTCGGTTTGGTTACTGCCATCAGGTTTCATTTGAAAGAGTGCGTGGGCAGAAGATTGTCCTCGGTCGTTATAATCCCTGCGTAAAAATAGAACTCTGCCATCGTTGGTGACACAAGGGCTCATGGTATTGGTTTGGTCGAAACCGATGCGGCGTTGGTGTTGGCCATCTTTATTCATTAAGAATAAGTTGGCACAATCTCCCCAGCCACAAGTGATATGCTGTACGATACGTGATGAGCTAAATAGAATGTCTCCATTGGGAAGGTATATGGGTTCGTAGTTAGACCCATAAGTGTCATCAGTTGTAAACTGTCTGGTTTCTTTGCTTTCCAGGTCCATTTCGTGAATTTGATAGTTACCTGTTTTAGGAGGGTGTTGCCACCATCCGATATGTTTATTTGTAGGGCGCCAGGCAAAGAGAAGTTTTTTGCCATCAAAAGATAGGCTAGGGTCGCGCATCATTCCCCCTTGGGAATCGACAAGTGTGCTCACTTCAGCAAAACCATTGCTTTTCTCTGGGCTGAGGTCTATGGAGCATAGCTCCGATACGGATTCTGTGCCTTCCGTTTCGTTGATATAGAGAATATTTGATTTAGAGCCAAAGACATGATGCTTAGCAAAGATCACTTTATCTGTTTTCTTGAGTAGAGGCTTAATGCGAATTTTTCTTCTTGCATCGGCGGCTTCTTCGTATAAATCTAACCAGGCCGTATCGCTGACTTCTACGCCTTGGTCTATGAGCTGATTGAGGCGTTTTTCAAATGATTTTCCTTCATCGGCTAACTCTTCTAGCACACTGTTAATGAGCTTTTGCTCAAAAGAACTATCGCGCTCATTGGGAAAAAAAGCTGCAATATCTTTACAGATATCATGCTGAGAATTTTTGCGTGCTTCTTCTTTGTTGACTCCATCTTGAGTGAACCAAGCCATTTGAATAGGGAAGTCCATCCAAAGGAACTTTGAAGCTTTCTTAACCATATTTTGATAAGGAGGATGAGAGCCCTTAACCATTAAACTGGTGATGGTTTCAGCAAATGTGCTTTTCTTTGCGTAGTTAACCCTCAGGTGTGGAGGAGTAGGGAATGTTTTTAGCTTATCTTGTTTTGATAAGAAAGCTGCTTTGGCATTCATAAGCCATGAGCCATTGACAGATTCTGTCGCCAAGGTGATTTTATGCTTGCCTTTAGGGATGCTCAGTTCTTTGCCTTGGCGTACTTGATAATCATCCCAGCCACTAGTAGGTTTCACTTTCATGGTAAAGGCTTCTTCCTTATCGATCAGGATTTTTAAGGAACCACCCATGCCACCGGCACAACTGTGGTAAAGATAGAAAAATCCTTTGAAATCAGATGCCAATTCCATATCCCAGGTGACTTTTCCGTTGCCCCCCCAATACTCAATGACTTCCTCTGCAATTTTGGTCGTAGTGGTTTGGGCCGTATTTGGCATGAAGTAAATCGCTGAAGGAATAGGAAGCTTTTTTAGTTTATCTTTTGGAGATAAGAAAGCTGCTTTGGCATTCATAAGCCATGCGCCCTTGATAGATTCTGTCACTAAGGTGATTTTATGCTTACCTTTTGGGATGCTCAGCTCTTTTCCTTGGCGTACTTTGTAATCATCCCAGCTACTAGTTGGCTTCACTTTCATGGTACTGACTTTTTCTTCATCAATCAGAATATTCAAAGACCCACCCATGCCACTGGCGCAACTATGGTAAAGATAGAAAAAGCCCTTGAAATCAGATTCCAATTCCACATCCCAGGTGACTTTTCCGTTGTCCCCCCAATACTCAATCCTATCCTCAGCAATTTTGGTCGTTGTGGTTTTGGCTGCACCTGGCATGAGGAAGATCGTGGCGTCTTCTTCTGGTGATTGATTTGCCTCGGCTTGTACTACGCCAGTTATCATCAAAAATAGGCTTAGGCTGAGCGAAATTACCCAAGTATTATATGTTTTTATTCTTCTAAGTATGTCCATGTCGACTGTCCTTTAATATTTTAGTTATTTTGAGTGTGTGTTTGCGTTTCTAAAGCATATACGCAAGGCTTTCGAGAAGTGGATAATTTTTTAGAATATTATTTAAAATCTCCTTCTCCTTTACTTAAAGATCAGACCTTGAACCCACTGATTAACCTTAAAGTCTTTGAGTTTCAATGTTTTGCCTGCTATTTTGACATTATCAAAGGTCAGCTTTGTAAACTCTCGCCCCTTTGCTCCTAGTATTATTTCTTTTTCGCCTAGAACTGAAGGAGCTGCGATATCAATATTACGAAAAACCACATCACTAATTTGACCAGCCTCACGGCTTTCTGGTGAAACGGTATAGGGAGCTTGTGTTTTGCTGAGTAAGAAAAAATGCTGCAGGGTGGGCCTGGGGTCTTCTACTGTAATATTCTGAAAGAGAACTTGATGACCTGTGCCTAGGCCGCCACCT
>JADGBV010000037.1 GCA_015231345.1 Planctomycetota bacterium | reverse complement strand
GAAGCAGTGAAAATGCTCTGTTGCTTTCCCGTATGTTGCAGGATCATCCTAAAGTTGGTGGGATTCATTACCCAGGATTAGCATCGTCTCCTTATTATGACTTAGCTGAGAGACAATTCCCTCGTGGTAAAGGAGGGTTGTTGACCTTCTCTCTTGCAAGTGCTCAGGAATGTTTTGCCCTCATGGATGCACTGAAAGTCATCTCTAGGGCCACTAATGTGAATGATAATAAATCACTTATTATACACCCAGCATCAACCATTTATTCAGAGTACGAAAAGTCTAAAAGAGAAGATATGGGTGTACTGGATACTCTCCTACGACTATCTGTAGGAATAGAAGACTGCTCAGATTTGATAGAAGATTTAGAACAAGGATTAAGCAAGATATGATTGATTTTACAGAAGAACAACTCGAACGTTATAGTCGGAATATTCTCCTTCAAGACCTAGGTCCTGAAGGTCAGTCTAAGATCATGGAAGGAAAAGTTTTGGTTATTGGTACGGGTGGTTTGGGAGCCCCTGTTTCACTCTACCTTGCTGCTGCAGGTGTGGGCACCATAGGTTTGGTCGATTCTGATGTGGTTGATTTATCTAACCTCCAGCGCCAGGTTGTTCATTTTACTCCAGATGTCGGTACACCAAAAGTTGACTCTGCTGAGGCTAAACTTAAAGCTTTGAATCCGGGAATTGAAATTAAAAAATATCATACCTTTGTTGTTGCCGATAATATTCGAGATATCATAAGAGAGTATGATTTTGTTATTGACGGCACTGATAACTTTAGTGCCAAATTTCTTATTAATGATGCTTGTATACTAGAGAATAAACCTTATTCTCATGGTGGCATTTTGCGCTTTGATGGTCAAACGATGACCATTAAACCAGGCGAATCAGCTTGTTACCGTTGTGTTTTTAATGCTCCACCACCTAAGAATGCTGTGCCAACTTGCTCTCAAGCTGGTGTTTTAGGAGGAGTGGCTGGAATGTTGGGCACTATTCAATCTGTTGAGGCTATGAAGTACTTAAGTGGTGTTGGTGAACTTTTGACCGATAATCTGCTTACATTCAATGCGGCGAGTATGAATTTTAGAAAAGTCAAATTCAAGAAAAATCCATCTTGCCCTGTCTGCGGAGAAAACCCCAGCATCAAAGAGTTATTTGATGAAGAGCAACCTACTTGTGATTTAAAGAAATAAAGTCAAAGGAGTTTTGAATTATGTTTAGCATAAAGCAAGAAGTCTTAGAAAGACTTTATAAACATGCTCAGGAGGATAGCCCAGTCGAAGCGTGCGGTTATGTTGCTGGCAGTGAAGGTATAGCGGATCGCTCTTATAAGATGGTTAATGTAGATAATGCAGAAGATCATTTTACTCTAGATCCTAAAGAGCAATTTGCAAAAATTAAGCAAATGCGCGAAGAGGGTGTTAAGGCTATGGCCGTTTATCATAGTCATCCTGCAAGTCCAGCGCGTCCATCTGAAGAAGATATCAAGTTGGCATATGACCCTGAAATTAGTTATATTATCGTTTCCCTTGAGAAAGGAGAACCTTATGCCAAATCATTTAAAATCCGTCAAGGTAATGTGGAGCCCGAAGAAATTCAGGTGCTCTAAGTAGTGTTTTTTATCCCTAGTGAAATCAAGAAGTGACTTTAGATATAATAGAGGAAAGTAAGCGTCTCGAAGATAGTGGCGCAGGCGAAATACTGGACTGGACTTTTGAGCATTTTGATGCTTCAAAAGTCAAGATGTCCACAAGCTTTGGTGCTGATGGCATGGCGTTATTACATATGATGCACTCTCGTGGTCATAGACCTAAGATCTTTACGATTGATACGGGGCGTTTATTTCAAGAAACATATAATGTGTGGCAAAAGGTTATCGATCAGTACGGTGTGAAAATTGAAGTTTATGGGCCTGACCCAGCTGATTTACATGAATTGGTAGAAAGCGGTGGCCCTAATATGTTTTATCAGAGTGTTGAAAATCGACGAAAATGCTGCGAGATACGTAAAGTACGGCCTCTCAATAAAGCGCTACAAGATACAGATGTTTGGATCACCGCTCTTAGAAGAGATCAGGCTCCCTCGCGGGCAACAACTCCTATTTTATCTCATAGTTCTCAGTACGATTTACTAAAAGTATGTCCGCTTGTTAATTGGTCAGAGGTAAATGCCTGGGAATATATTCGTAATAATGGTATTCCCTATAATGAATTGCACGATAAAGGTTACCCGACTATTGGCTGTAGCCCTTGCTGTAGGCCTGTGCCCCCCGCATCTGATAGACGCGCAGGTCGTTGGTGGTGGGAAAGTGGTGATGATAAAGAATGTGGCATCCATATAGAAGATGGAAAAATTGTAAGAAAGAAGAAGGCAAATTTCGTTATTTGACGGATTTTGTATTAATTGTATTTAGAGGTGAGGACTGAAATGTCTACAAATGAATGTTATGAAATGGATCATCTCTCCGCATTAGAATCGGAAAGTATCCATATTATTAGAGAGGTTGTGGCTGAGTTTAAAAACCCAGTGATGCTTTATTCCGTTGGTAAAGATTCATGTGTCATGGCACATCTTGCCAGGAAAGCTTTTTTTCCAGGCAAATTGCCTTTTGCATTAATGCATATTGATACGGGTTATAAATTCCAGGAGATGTATGACTTTCGTGACCAATACGCAAAAGATATTGGTGCAAGACTGATTGTTGACTCCAATAAACAAGCTATTAAAGATGGGGCCCACCCCTCCAAGTTAGGGACCGATAAGTGCTGTGGACTTTTGAAAACACAGGCTTTACTTGATGGCCTGGAGAAAGGGGGCTATGATGCTGCTTTTGGAGGAGCAAGGCGAGACGAGGAAAAAAGCCGAGCGAAAGAAAGAATATTTTCTTTCCGTGATGATTTTGGTCAGTGGGATCCCAAGAATCAACGCCCAGAACTTTGGCATTTATATAATGGCCGAGTGAATGATGGCGAAAGTATTCGCGTTTTTCCTCTTTCAAATTGGACTGAGGTTGATATTTGGCAATACATCCGTAAAGAAAGAATTCCCGTGGTGTCTATGTACTTCGCCAAGAAAAGAGATGTTGTGGAACGTAAAGGTGTACTCATACCTGTCGATAAAAATACCCATTTGGAAGAAGGCGAGGAAGTTCGCGAAGTGGAATGTCGCTTTAGAAGTCTTGGTTGTAGCCCTTGTACTGGAGCTGTTCCCTCAGAAGTGAGGAATATTGACGATTTAATTGAAGAATTGCAACAAGCCAGGAATTCAGAAAGAGAGAACCGTGTGATAGATATGGGCTCAGATAGCTCTATGGAAGATAAGAAAAAGGAGGGCTATTTCTAATGAGTAGTTATAAAGAATTAGAATTATTACGCTTTAGTACTGCAGTGAGTGTCGATGATGGCAAATCTACTTTAATTGGTCGCCTGCTTTATGATACGAAAACAATCTTCGAAGATCAGATTAAATCAGTACAAGAAACCTGCGATCGTAAAGGTTTGCAGGAACTCGATCTTGCTTTGTTTACCGATGGCTTAGCGGCAGAAAGAGAACAGGGAATCACTATTGATGTGGCCTATCGTTATTTTTCTACTCCGAAACGGAAGTTTATTATAGCTGACACTCCCGGACATGAACAATATACTCGAAATATGGTGACAGGAGCGAGTACTTCTAATTTAGCCATTATTCTTATCGATGCCAGAAAAGGTGTTTTGATTCAATCGAAACGTCATGCTTTTATCTCCTCTCTTCTTGGTATTCCACACGTGGTGGTGGCTATCAATAAGATGGATCTGGTGGATTACGATGAGGATATTTACAATTCCATTAGAAATGACTTTGTTGATTTTTCTTCTAAAATGAACATTCCAGATCTTTCATTTATTCCCGTATCAGCCCTCAAAGGTGATAATGTTGTGGATAGAGGCGAAAACATGCCTTGGTATGATGGTTATACTCTTCTGAGTTACTTGGAAAATATTAATATCGGTGCCGACCGTAATTTAATTGATTTTCGTTTTCCCGTACAAAGTGTTATACGTCCAAATCAGGATTACCGTGGTTATGCTGGTGTGGTTGAATCGGGAGTGGTGCGTAAGGGTGAAGAAATTGTCGTTCTACCCTCAGGGATTAAATCTACCATAAAAGCAATCGATACCTTTGATGGTGAGCTAGACTATGCTTTTGCTCCTCAGAGTGTGACTTTGCTCCTAGAAGACGAGGTGGATATCAGTCGGGGCGACACGATTGTGCGACCTAATAATATTCCTGCTGTTGGTCGAGATTTTGAGGCGATGATTTGCTGGATGTCAGAAGACCCTTTTGATGTCAATAAAAAATACATATTCAAGCATACGACTCAGTCTTTTAAAGGAAAAGTGAACGAGCTCTATTACCGTATAGACATGAATACCTTGCACAGGCAAAAAACCAGTGCATTAATGCTTAATGAAATGGGCAGAGTTTCTGTTCGGACCCAAAAGCCTTTGTTTTATGACAGTTATGATCGCAATAGAGCGACAGGTCATTTTATTATGATTGATGAAATGAATAATAATACTGTGGCGGCTGGTATGATTATGACGAAGCCGACAGATATCTCTGAGCTTCCTCCTGAAGATACAGGCGTTTAATCCATAAAGAAGCAGGGCCCCCTCGGCCAGAGGGGGTCTCTTGCATAATGGGGATTGGTATAAAATAACCTCTACCTGGCTTGTTTGGATGATTGAGTTTTGTTGCTCGATATATGAAATGACTGTATATGCGAAAATCTGCTAAGATTCTCTTTATTAGTGCAGAAGATTCTGCATGTAGCAGAATGGCTGCGGCAATTGCTCAAGACCGTCTTGATGAAGGAGTTCAGGTTCTCTGTGCGGGACTGAGGCCTGCTGAAAATATTCATCCCTATGCTGAGCAGGTGATGAGTGAAGTAGCTTTGAATGTTCCGAATTACAGACCGAGAGCTGTTTCAAGCATTCCTCTGCATGATGTGGATGTGGCCATTGCTCTTCATAGAGAAGTTGCAACTTTATGGCCCATGCATTTGCCAGGCCAACCTATCTTAGTTAACTGGAATTTACAGCCCATCAGAAAGAATGATATAGAGAATTTTCGTCGCATGAGAACTCAACTTCAAGAATCCATTGAGCAATTTGATTCTAGGGGTTATTTAGATTCTCTTTTGCTTGTGCGCCAGCGTTCACATTCGATTTTGGACTCCCTCAGTGAAGGGATTATTGCTCACGATCAGCACCGAAAAATATTTGCTTATAATAAAGCGGCTGAAGGAATTTTAGGCCTGAAAAAAGAAGAGGTGCTGGGGCGGGACTGCCAGGAAATACTCCCTGGAGGGGTTTGTGGTGAATGTGACTTTAAAGGAAAAGAATGCCCTAACGAGAAAATGAAGTTAAGGGAATTGTCTGCTCCAGATGGCCAAAGAAAATGGCTTGAAATTAAGATATCTCCTTTAATTGCAGATGATTCTGATGAATTCGGTGCCATAGCATGCCTGCGTAATATGACTAAAGAGAGGCAACTAGCTCGTAGGCTGGGGGAGAAGGAAAGTTTTCAAGGCATTATCGCTAGAGATAAAAATATGTTGGAGATTTTCGATACCATTCGTACTGTAGCGACATCGAAAGTTCCTGTGCATGTTTATGGGAAAAGTGGTACAGGAAAAGAACTTATTGCTTCGGCCATTCATACTGAGAGTAATCGTGCTGATCATTTATTTGTGCCTATTAACTGTGGAGCCCTTCCCGAGAACCTTTTAGAAAGTGAACTTTTTGGTCATGTGCGCGGTGCTTTTACGGGAGCCATTAGAGATAAAAAAGGCCGTTTTGAATTGGCTGATGGGGGCACCTTATTTCTTGATGAAATAGGCGATATTTCTTTGGCTATGCAGGTGAAACTATTAAGAGTATTGCAAGAAGGGACATTCGAAAGAGTGGGTGATACGAAAACCATTCGAACCAACGTGCGAGTTGTGAGTGCCACAAATAAAAACTTGATGGATGAAATTGCTGCTGGACGATTTCGGGAAGATTTGTATTATCGCCTGTGTGTGGTGCCCATTAACTTGCCTTCGCTGGCAGAGAGAGTTGGCGATATTCCTCTTCTTGTGGATTACTTTGTGACGATGATTGCCAAGGAAAATGAGCGCCCGGAAGTTAAACTTGAAAGTGATGCCTTAGATGCCTTGCTTTCTTACCCTTGGCCGGGGAATATTCGTGAACTTCAAAATGCTTTGCAATTTGCCATGGTCAAATGCAAGGGCGAGAATATCAATAATTCGCACTTGCCTCCGTATATATCATCTCTATCTCCTGTTCAGGTGCAATCTGCTCCGGTTTACCCAACTAAGGAGAGTTTCCGTTTAAAGCGGGGACCAAAAATGAAACTGGATGAAGCTCAGGTAGAGGCTGCAATGGATGAAGCTAGGGGGAATAAAGCTGAAGCGGCGCGTATGCTTGGTGTTAGTCGAGCCACATTATATCGCTACCTATAACTCATCATCTTAAGTTATTCATGATGAGTTTTTAGGGTGCTATTAGTGTAGCAGATGAATGCTTAGTGGTTGCCCCTTCTTATGTCAGCGGCATCAAAGCTAATGCGAAAACGATAAATTTTCTTATGGATGCATTTGACTTTGTATGTTTCAGGGTCAAAGCTATCGGGGACATCTATGAAGTTTACATCAACGGTACAGTGATAACCTCGTTCAGTGAGAATATCAAGAAGTATGGGGAGACTTAGGGGGTCGCTGAGGATTTTATCTTCAGAATTTATAATAGCCAAACCACTTAGGGCATGTCGAGAAATAATTGGCATAAATTTATCTTTAATAAGATAAATGATTTTTTTGAAAAGCCCAGGGTGGTCTTCTTGGTAAGAGTCCATTCTCTTCACTAATTCTTGCCTGGCAAAGTTGCCTATTTGGCTGGCAAGAGTGATATCCTTAATTTGATCGTATGTGTCATGGTCGAGTTCCAGTGAACTTTGGTATTGAAATTCAGATTCGATATTTTTCTGAACTTCATCGAGAGGACCAGTGGCATCGATAAAGCGGAAGTGAAATATCTTCTTAAGGCTAATGAGATTGTCGAATGTATTTTCTTTAAAGACTTTGTACCTTTTCTGGGCAGCTTTTGGGTCAAGGTCTGTGAGGCGCAGCTCTTGAATGTCCTCTTCGCGATTATCTTCTTTGCATTTTTTATTATGCTTTTCGATTTGTTTGCCACGATAAAGTTGCCTTTCGATACTTTCTTTTTCAGTGACAAAAAGTAGAGCAATTGAAAAACGAGGTTGGCGGAAAAAGCTGCTTTTAGGTGTGTCTTTGAATTCATCACGTAGACCTTGCAGTTCACGAAAGAATAGTTTAAGACATTTAACCTGAATTTTGGTTCGAGGAAAACCATCGACAACAACCCCGTTTTGGTAAATAGGGTCTAAAAGACTTTTGAATAAAATGGAGACCACTTCGCGGTCACCGACGAGACCTCCTTGAGACTTGATCATTTGTGCTTGCGGGGTGTTAAGCAGGTCACTGGTGACAATAGGTTCGGCTGAAATACCTCTGGTATTTAAAATAAAGGGAGTATTTGTCCCTTTTCCAGAGCCCGGAGCCCCTCCTAGCCAGATGATTTCCTGGGGAAAAACAAGCCCTTCCTTGCCTTTCTCTTCTAAGAGGTCATTCCATACTGCCTTAAAAATAAGGCGTGCATCTTGAGATTCTAGCTCATGATCTTTATGGTGGACATCTCCTTTCTTCGGCATGGGTATTTATTAAAATGGGCTTGGAAGGAGTATTTTGCCCAAAAATCTGGTATGGCAATCAAAAACTCTTTTTAGAGTGTGAAATGCAGGTTCAGAGAAAAACGAAAGGGCTCATCGGGATAGCCTTGTGTAATAATATTATCCCTTTTGAGTAAGTTTTCAGCTTGAGCTGATAATTTGAGCTGCTCATTTGCATTCCAGATGATTCTACTTGTTAAGTTATAGTGGTCTGGTAGTTTAGTTGGCTCAGGGTAACTGACTCTTTTGCTTTTAATTTCTCCACCCAGTTCAAAAATCCAATTGCGTATAAAGTATTCGAGGCTTAAGTGACTAATATGACGAGGCTGATAGGGTGTGAAAGAAATGTTTTCATTATACCAAAAACTATCGAGGTACTGGAATGATGCATTGATATGCGCTCTTTTGGAAAGTTTTGCCTGGACTTTGCCTAAAAAAGTTGTTTGCCGTCCTTTACGCCAAGGCTCAAGGGTGAGCTTATAGTTCTCCACAGTATAGTCTTCAACCATCACATAGCGGTTTCTGTAGTTATTGAACCTGTAATTAAGGGAACCTTTTAAGTAATTGGAAAGGGTCAATTTGAGCCCTCCTTCGAGTTGCATATTAAAAGAAGGCTGGATTTGCTCGGTGGCTCCCGACATTTCTACGGCATCATAGAATGTTTCGCGAAGGGGTAGACTTTCATAAAACTGAGTATAGGAAGCATAAGCAGTCAGTGTTGAGTTAATACGGTGATCCAATTGGATATAGGGGGATAATGCTGCTCCAAGCTTGTTATCGTTCTCTGTAAGGGATAAGTAGCCATTATTGTATAGTGACTTGCTTTTATTAGACATGATATAGCCCCCTAAGCCTAGATGGAGGTATGTGCCTTCAGCGACAATTCTCTTCGAGTGCTTTGTGAAAACTCGAGCCAGTATAGTTGAGGATTCTCCTCTTTTATCTTTTTCTAAAGAAACCGCTGTGGACCATGGTTTGTGTTCAAATATATAGCCTGCTCTGAGCATTGTTGAGCTGAATCGGTCACGATGGGTATCGTTCATCGCTGTGCTTTCGTGATCTATGAAAATATTAATTTTTCTATCGCCGGTCAGTTGGTTGGTGAGGTTAAGGCTATTGATGATAATGGACTCTTTTCTTTCAAAACCACGGTAAGAAAACTGAATGGGTTCAGCAAGTTCAAGTTTACGCTGCTCAACTCGGCTAATGAAACGAACATTCATATGTTTGAGGCTACGCTGGTTATATTCAAAACCAACATCCAGGTCTTTCCTACCATAGCCTTCTCTGAAACCATTTGAGCCAGCCATACCAAAGAGGAGGCCAAAATCAGCGTGATTCCTGTTGATTCTTAATTTATTCTGTGCCCCCCAAGATTTGAAACTCCCTCCGCTAATGCGCAAGGTATCGTTCCAGGTAATCTGAGGGTCATATTCTTTGTTGAGTTGAATTGGTTTTTCTTTGCTAAGTTTTAAGGCTGTCGGGCTTTCTACCTCCTTCTTGGTTCCAGGAAGGGCGCTTCGCCTAGCCTGGCCTTTGATGATGATTCTCTCTAAATCTAAAGGTTTAACCTCAGATTTTGATAACCTAGTCGGAGACTCGGTTATGGCCTTGCGCTTTGGAGCCAGCTTTTTGTGAACGATCATGCTATCGTTCACATTGCCTGAAAAACTACTAAGCGATGATATTAATAGCAGCGTTGATAGCATTGAGCGTTTGAGCTAAATCTTGATCACTGTGAGCTGAAGACATAAATGATGCTTCAAAGGGGGAGGGGGCAAAGAAAACTCCATTTTCAAGAAGTCCTCGGTGGAATTGAGCAAAGACTTTGCCGTCAGTTTTTGAGGAATCTTGATAATTCTCAACTGGGCCTTCACATAAGAAGAGAGAAAACATGGTGCCTACTCTTTGCAGGCAGTGGGGTAGACTTTTCTGATTGAGGATTTCTTTTATGCCATCAAGTAGAATATCGGTGTTTTTCATGGCTTGGCTATGACCTTCTCTTTCAAGTACTTCCAGAGTTTTTAGTCCAGCTGCCATAGCTGTTGGATTCCCGCTTAAGGTTCCTGCTTGGTAAATAGGCCCATCTGGAGCAATGTGCTTCATGAGTTCTTTGCTGGCGCCATAAGCACCCACAGGGAAGCCGCCGCCGATGACTTTGCCAAGGACTGTAATATCGGGTATGATATTGTATAGGCCTTGAGCTCCATTAAGAGAGGCTCTGAAACCGCACATGACTTCATCGAAAATAATAAGAGCACCGTATTGATGGCAGAGTTGTTTGCATTTTTCAAGATAGCCTTGATTCGGTGGGATGACACCCACATTGCCGGCAACGGGTTCAAGAATAAATGCCGCGATTCGGTCAGGGTAGGTTTGTAATACTTTTTCAAGAGCAGGACTGTCATTCATGGGAATGACAAGAGTCGTCTTGGCAAATTGCTCAGGAACTCCTGCACTACTGCTGGTCCCGAAAGTGGCGAGGCCAGAGCCGGCGCTGACGAGTAAACCATCTGAATGGCCATGGTAACCCCCATCGCATTTAACGATGATATCTCGATTTGTCACTCCCCGCGCTAAGCGGATGGCTCCCATAGCAGCTTCGGTGCCGCTGCTGACAAAGCGCATCATCTCCATGCTTGGTATGAGTGAGCGCACTTTCTCGGCTAGTTTGATTTCGCCTTCACAAGGGGCTCCATAGGTCCAGCCACGATTTAAACTTTCTATAACTGCTTCTTTGACTTCAGGGTGGGCATGGCCTAGGGCCATTGGTCCCCATGAAAGAACATAGTCGATGTATTTATTGCCATCAAGGTCGGTTAATTGGCTTCCTTCGGCTGACTCAATAAAAAAAGGTGTGCTATTCACATTCCTAAATGCCCGCACCGGACTGTTTACCCCTCCTGGGAAAAAATCTTGTGCCTTTTTATATGAATTGTGCGATTGCGATTCTTGCATTATTAAATTTAAAATATCTTTTCAGGGGATAGTACACTGACGAGGGAAGGGTACAGATTTCCTAAGAAAAATATTCTCTAGAGCTGACTTTGGATGTTTTAAATGCTAATGTGGTGCTAGAATACGATGATGCAAGTTTTTCTTGATATATGGGCTCTTTTTGCTGAAATGTCACTTTGGCTTCTGCTTGGGCTTGTGGTGGCTGGCCTCGTGGCCGGTGGTTTATCCGAGCGTTTTGTAATGAGGCACCTTGGTTCGGGAGGTTTTTTGTCGACTCTGAAAGCTTCTCTTATTGGAGTGCCTCTTCCTTTATGCAGCTGTTCTGTGATTCCAACTGGAATTGGCTTTTATAAAAAAGGTGCTAGTGCAAGTTCTAGCTTGAGCTTTTTGATTTCGACCCCTCAAACTGGCATCGATAGTATTCTTTTAACCAGCGGAGCTTTGGGGTGGCCTTTTGCCTTGGTAAAAGTGATATCCGCTTTTATGATGGGGATTTTGGGTGGTCTTCTCATGTCCATCTGGCCAGATGATACTATGAAAAACCCTAAGCCGGTAGCCGATAGAGCACAGCCGACTTGTAAATCACAAGAGAAAGCTGCGAGTTTTTGGTGTTCTTTCTATGAATTTGCCTTTATTGAATTGCCTGCTTCTTTAGCTAAGCCTTTCCTTTTGGGTGTGATTTTAAGTGCTGTGGTCGCCTATTATTTTGAACCAGGCAGTTTATCATCCCTAATGGGAGAAGGCTTTGTTGCAATGCTGATTATGCTGGCTTTTTCTTTGCCTTTATATGTTTGCTCTACGGCCAGTATACCTGTCGCTTTTATGCTGGCTCAGCAAGGAGTGCATTCTGGAGCGATTTTGCTTTTCTTAGTGGCGGGCCCTGCAACCAATATTGCCACTATTTTGATGGTGGCTAAAAATATGGGCATGAGAGCCCTCATTTGTTACTTAGGGGTCATTATTTTGGGATCTCTCTTAGTTGGTTCTTTGTTGGGTGATATTATAGTTTATAGCTCTTTGGTGGGTGATCATCATGAACATCTAAAATGGTTTCATCACTTGGCTGGAATTGTGTTAATGATTATTTTTAGCCCTCACCTACTAAGGTCGCTTCGTAAATTTAAAGCCCCTTTCTTTGCAGCGAAAACTGATGCAAAGCTTAGTTTTGATTTATCAGGACTTACATGTGGAGGATGTGTGGCCAAGTTAGAGAGGGCTTTGAAAGAGAATGATGTCATTTATACAAGTTTAGATCAGACAAGTTTGGTGCTCAGTGCAAATGAGTTTCGTAGCCCTGAGGATATTATAGATATCGTTCAAGACCAAGGTTTTAGTTGCAAACAATAGTGTCATGTGAATCAATTTCACCAAAGAATAATTGAGGGAAAATAAATCGATGAAGGAAGCAAGAGCAAGGCATATTTTGGTGAAAACAGCCAAAAAAGCAAAAAAATTAAAGCAAGAGATGAGTCGAGGTGCTGAATTTGCTGTGGTCGCTAAGGAGCATAGTCTTTGCCCTTCAGGGAAAAATGGCGGGGATCTGGGCACTTTTAAACCAGGTGAAATGGTCAAAGAATTCGATCAAGTGATTTTTGCACAGAAGTTGAATGCAGTACATGGCCCCATTAAGACATCCTTCGGTTTTCATCTTATCGAAATTCTTGAGCGAAGTTGACTTATCAAAGTGCCTATTTTGTGAGGAATTCAAAAGAAAGCACTCTTCGAACGAACTTATATTCTTATTTTTTACAATTTTACTGGAAGTCATTTGTTTTGCGTTATAGTGTCTGTGATGATCTACTAGAACCCTGATATATCGTTAGTCATGCCTAATATTCATAATGAACAACTGCTTCTTGAAGGCGAGATTTTATTTGAGTATTTCAATGATGTGTACTTTTTTAAAAAGGATACAGATTTAAATTTTGTAGGCTGTAATGGTAATTTCGTGAAATTAGTAGGCCTGGAAAGCACTGCAGATATTAAGGGTAGAAATGACTATGATTTTTTCCCGACCCATTTAGCGGACCGCTACAGGCAAGATGATATTCGAGTCATGAAGAGTGGGGAGCATCTGGTGAATCGAATTGAGATTAACTCAACAGAAAATGAAGTCCGCTGGTTTCAGACGACGAAAGTACCTCTCTACGATGGTGAAAACCGTATTCTTGGCGTAGCCGGTTTCGCTCGAGATATGAAGAGAACCAAAGGTTCTATGCTTAAATTTGATCATTTACAACCAGCTTTAGACCATATCGAAGAACACCTCACAGAACAATTGGAGATTGAGTTCTTATCAAAAATTTGCCACATGTCCATTAGTCAGTTCGAAAGAAAATTTAAGTCAGCGATGCTGATGACTCCTATGGCTTATATTATAAAACTCAGATTGGACGCAGCTTCTAGAAATTTACTAGAATCGAAAACGAGTATCTTAGAGATTGCCCATCGCTATGGATTCTATGACAATAGTCACTTTACGCGTCAGTTCAGAAAAGAGTTTAAACTAACTCCTAGAGATTTTCGAAAAGCAAATGCTTCTAAAAATGAGGCGGAAGATTGATTGTAGATCTTTTTCGCGAAATTCATATCTCATAAATCAGAAAGCATGTTGCGTTATCTACTGCAAGTTTTAAAAGACAAATTATGTCTTCGTCAATCTAAAGAATCCTATTCTCAATTAGGCGAAGATTTGGTCCTAGATCCACTATTGGCAGAGCTTTCAAAAGGGGTTTACGTTGATGTGGGTTCGAACCATCCCATGGTTTACTCTAATACATATAAGTTATATTTAAAAGGGTGGCAAGGCTTGTGTGTGGACCCGAATGCCTCTTTTTCTCCACTTTATGCGCAGCATCGGCCTAGGGATACTTTTTTGAATTATGCCATAAGCAATGAAGAGGGAGCATTGAAATTTCATCTTTATGAAGATGACCGTGTCTCTCATATTGGCGATGGAAAAAATGTTCCTGCTGGAGTGCAAGTGCTAGATGTGCAAGCAAAAAAACTCAATAGCATATTACAGGAGCAGGGAGTGGAAAAAGACTTTAACCTGTTGAATATTGATGTCGAAGGGCATGAAATGGAGGTTTTAAAATCTCTCGATTTTGAATATTACAGCCCTGGCATTATTTTAGTTGAGATTCACCATATGGATTTCGAAAAATTATCGGAATGTGAAATATATCAATACCTCATAAAGAGGAATTATGAATTGATTGCTCTGAATCTCATAACAGCTTTTTTTAGGAAAAAAGTTTAAAGAATCAGCCTATTTTGTTAATAATGTGTCATACGGAATACTAAAAAAAACACATTATTTCTGAGGAACTAAGGTATAAACCAGTTCATTGCAACCCGTCCAACCGTAGGGTTTTTTGAGATTCGTGCGCTTAAAACCTCGTTTTGCTAAAAACTGATCAAGCTCATCAATGGATGCATACTCGTAAGGGTAGCCCCCAATCCAATCGATGACATCATGTTTGAAGTCCATGCCTCGTTCGAGCTTTAAAGGGTTGCGCCCGGTGCTGACAAGTAACCACAAGAAAATGATAAGAGTAAAAACCTGATTCATGGTGCTTTTTACAAAGCTAGGTGAGGTGTTATAGAACCACTTTATTCCTTTCCATATTATGGAAGTCCAATGCTTATTATAGATGGCTATAAAAAATTGTCCCCTAGGCTTCACTTTATCAGCTGCATTCATAATAGCTTGCCACATACTTCCAGTATGATGAAGGACACCCCATGAATAGACGACATCGAATTGCTGAAATTTTTCCAGGTAAGCTTGATCTAGGACAGAGCCTTCTTCAATTTGCCAATTGCTATCTGGAGCAAATTGCTCTTTGATTTTTTGGGTGCAGGCTACAGAGTCTTTGTCGTAATCGAAAGAGGTGATTTGAGCCCCTAAGCGATGAGCAGCAAGGCTGAATAATCCGCTGCCCGAACCAATATCAAGGATTTGCAGGCCTTTCAATTCCTCACGAGCCAGCATGGATTTAAGTGAGTTTTCTGCATCTAAGATACGTTCTTCACTGATGCCCTTAAGGAAATCTGCCCAGTTCTGCCCAAAGGCAAAGCGTGTTTCCTTAGAATCTCCCATTGAAATATAGATGGCTAAAAGAAGAAAGTGTAGTTCAGCTTCGTTCTGGTCAATGAACTTTCGGGCTTTTTCCGGTGAGATGGTCGGCAAAATGGAGGGGTGGGTATGGGGCTGCAAGAAACGGCCTCTGCTATATTCCATTTGGAGGCTCCTCCAGCTTCTTAGCTCGAAGCTCATGCTCAGCCTATATGCTTAGGCTAGAGACTTTGCCCAGCGACATACCCCGAAGCCCATGCCCACTGCAAATTATATCCACCTAGCCAGCCTGTGACATCCACAACTTCGCCTATAAAAAAGAGCTTGGGCTCTTTGCGTGCAGCCATTGTTTTGGAAGAGAGTTCATTTGTGTCTACCCCTCCTCGGCAGACTTCGGCCTTTTCAAATCCAGCATTACCAGCAGGTAGCCATTGCCACTGTTGCAGGCTGGCACAAATCAGTTCCATGGAGGCTGGTGTGAGATTTTTGAATTGATCTGGCCAATTATGAGTTTGAGCCCAGATGCCCAAGAACTTCGCCGGCAAGTACTCCTTTAAAGCATTCGTGATCTTTTTAGGATTTTTAAGACGACATTGTTCTTCTAGCCAGGCTTCAAGCTCCATGCCGGGCAGAAAATTAATTTCAATTTCCTGACCTTGCTGATGGTATGAGGATACCTGTAAAATAGCAGGACCACTCATGCCATGATGCGTAAAAAGAATATCATCTTTAAATTGAGTCTGTGCACATTTTACGAGTGCTGGCATGGAGATTCCACTAAGTTGACTAAAAAGAGCGCGAGTCTTCTTGCTGCTGATAAGAGGAACAAGAGCTGCTTGCATTTTAATGGTTTTGAGTCCAAATTGCTCAGCAATGCGTAAACCAAAGTCAGTTGCTCCAATTTTTGGGTAAGATAATCCTCCTGTGGCAATGACGAGGTTATGGCTTTCGTAGATCGTTACCTTATCGCCATCTGCACTTGCGCTTTTTACTGAAGCTCGGTATATAATATTGTCAGCTGCGGATTCGCTTTGCTCCTCTTCTAAACGAGTTTTGCTGACGTTCTCAATATGGACGGGGTATTTGAAGTGAATATCATAGTGAGTGCATTCTTTGAGAAGAGCTTCTAATAGGTACTTAGAAGATACTTTGCAAAAGAGTTGTCCCTCTTTTTTTTCGAAGTAATCAATATTATGATGTTCTATAAAATCGATGAAGTCCCAGGGGCTGTATCTGGCTAAGGCCGATTTGCAATAGTGGGAGTTTTGACTAAGATAATTATCAGCATTTGTATAAGTATTCGTGAAGTTGCATCTTCCACCACCGGAAATAAGAATTTTTTTTCCTATCTTCTTGGCATGATCGCAAACAAGAACTCTCTTGCCACGTTTGCCTGCTTCAATGGCGCACATGAGTCCAGCCGCACCAGCACCTATAATAATGGCATCATAGTGAGAGTCGACTGTCATTCCTAGCTATTTATTAATAGCTTTGTGTGGAAAGCCAGGACTGAAAGATTCTACAAAGGAGCCGTTCTCTTTTCTTTCCACAAAGTAAGCATGGCAGTCAGGGTATTTTTCTAAGAGCCCCAAGGCTTCCTCTTTTCCCAAAACAAGACAAGCGGTGGCCAGGCCATCGGCGATGGCGCATTGAGGAGCAATAACAGAGACACTGCATAAATTATGTGTAACAGGATAGCCTGTCTTTGGGTCAAATATATGAGGGTACTCTTGGCCTTCAACAGTGAAGGTGTTTAGGTAATCTCCACTGGTGGCAAGAGCGATATTATTAGCTGTCAGTATCATCATAAGTTCTGTTGAATTGAGCTCTTTTTCAGGTCTACGGATGCCTAGTGACCAGTGTGGGCGGTTATTGGGCTTCCCTTTAGTGCATATCTCCCCTCCTATTTCGACCATAAAATTCTTAATACCTTGGGACTCTAGAATTTGTGCGATCAAATCCACCCCATAGCCTTTAGCAATGGCGCTAAGATTGATCTCTAGTTGGTCATGACTTTTGCGCAGACTTGATCGAGCAGGGCTATAGATTAATTTTTCATAGCCAATATGTTGCAGTATAGATTCTATTTCTTCTGCCTTTGGTAATCTTCTTTCCTGCTGCTCTTCAAAGCCCCATAGGTCTAATATGGGAGAGAGTGTGATATCAAAAGCTCCCTGGCTGTTCTTGCATAAATCTAAAGCTATAGGGATAATCTCTGTGCTATAGGTAGGAAGGTTGGTTTCTTC
>JADGBV010000379.1 GCA_015231345.1 Planctomycetota bacterium | reverse complement strand
ACTTTTGTGAGTGGCTCTCCAAAAAATCCGGCTTATCCATAACTTTGCCGAGTGAAGAGCAGTGGCAACTGGCTTGCGCAGATGATCAAAGTAGCCAGGAACAAGGCCCCTATAACCGGAGGTTTTCTCTTCGGGACGGAGGTCGATCTTCCCTTTACTTCCATCATGACACTGAACACAATGCTTATTGAGAACCGGTTGGACCTCGCGTGCAAAGTCGAACCCTCTCGGTGGCCCGTGCCAAGGTATTAAGGGCTGGGGTGATTTTTGAGAAGCGAGACTTCGTTTGGGCCGAGGAGCATCTCCCGGGTTCTCGTGGCAACCGACACAGGAGAGAACTTCTCCAGGCATGGCCGTCATCCACGTCCTCATCAACTGCACCGCTTTCCCTTCTTTGTCCAAAGGTTGGAGGGCTATGGGTGTATTGGCCGGGACCTTAAAAATAGCCGAGCCGTCTTTTTCAACAGGAACGGTTCCTAATATACTCATAGCATCCCAGGGCCCACTCATTCCAATCTTGTCTATCCCAGCCAAACCGATGTATCCGAAATCGTAAGCTATAACGCGAACGCTTTGGATATCCCCCCGCGGAACCCCCTTTAGACCTGGCCCCTGATGAATATCTTGTAAGTAAATGGTGGCGTCTTTCTTGTCCAAATGCACCCTTTCAGGTATGGCTGGAGGGTATTTTCTTGGCATAAGAGGAATTGCTTCGATAAAAGCATAACCTTTTTCTCGGTATAAGAGAGTCATATGATCCTCTGTGTCGGCTAGATAGACCCCCTTGCTCCAGTCATTACGATCCAACCAGGCAGACACGAGAAATTTCTGATTAGTGATGGGATAAGGTGTGAGGAATTGAGGGAACTCATAGCCAGTCAAAATATCTTTGTACTCAACATTGAGTTCGAGGCCTTGCCCTGAGATTCGCTGAACGATCCCCTCTTCCTCCCGATGCCCACGATTTGTGTCCACAATGACCAGCTGACCTGATTTAAAACTTTGGTGGTAACCAGATAGCACACAAATATACTTACCTGAAGTTCCAGGGAGCTCCCGAGGGGCAAAAAGAGCATTGGGATAATAAGAATTACGGCCATACAAAGCCTTCTGGGATGTTCCGTCGGGATTCATGCTCATAAGGGGGCGATTGAATACCCGATTCATTCCGGTGTAATCCCATCTTGAATAGATGACCTGGCCATTATTTCTAACGGAAGGGTTGGAGTTGTGATCTTGATCAAAACACAATCGTCGCATCTTCTGACCATCGTTATTCATGGTGTACAAATTAGCGATAAACTTGCCTTCATTGCCATGCCAGCAGGGCACACACTGATATGGAGCATTGGAGCTTACAATAATATCTCCATTGGGCAAATAAATCGGCTCGTAGCAGTCGACATCGGAAGGCGTTTGTGACACCTGCCGCAAACCGCTGCCATCGATATGAATTTCCCAAATCGTCCAATTCTTTGGGCCGGATTGGGCGAAAAGAAGCTTCTCACTGCTCCAATGAAGATCCAAGTGACCAACAAAATAATCCCCTTTCGGTCGATAGATGGTTCGACTCTTCCCCGTCTGCAAATCATGGATAGCAATTTCACACTGATAACCTACCTTGGGAAGACTGGAGTGGGATTCGTGATTGCTAGGAAAGCCCAATGCATTCATTCTTGTTCTCACATTATTTTTTAGTCTCTTTGGGATCTGGTGCCTCACATAGACAAACTTCAGTTGATTAAGAGCTTCATCTTTCTTAAGATCATCTAGCGATTGTTGTTTAAAAACAACTTCCCTCGAAGCAGCAATGGCCATTACTTCAAAAAGAACGAGTATTACGATAGAGAGGACCTTTTTCATCATTGACTCTTTTCTTTGTGATTTTCGATATCGGAAAATACAGACGGGCCCTGCAAATGGTCTGGTACTTTCAGACCGCTAAGTTCACGAAAGGAGGGATAAAGCCCCACCAGCTCCGACCGCTGATCATCCAAGGCGATCATATGAATATTGATGAAAGCCACCCCCTCCCCCCGCAAGAGGAGTATGAGGGGTAAAAAAGATATGGAGGTGGCCCAAAACAGTTTGTGCTGAACTTTTCGCAAAGGATCGGAACGAAAAAGTAGGTTACAATATGAATCATACAGAATTTTCCCGACTCCGTCAACCACATCAACATGTGAGTTATTATATTTGCCAGAAGCAGTGACCCCAGACCGCATACTCACCTGCGACATTGGGGTATCGTGATCCTCTTTCCACAATCAATTTCATGATTACAGTAAAGACACGGCCTACATTTTCGTTAAACTCCATGGGCATGCTTTTTAATGACTCTTCGATAGATCGAACGTTCATTCCAGTTCATTCGTATTTTATGAATGTTAAACAGGCACTACTGCAACACGATGGCACCCTTGCGACTTGCTAATACTCCCCAAAATCATCTGAAGAATTAGAGGCTTGGGTAAAAGAAGTACCTACACGTGCTAATATGGGTCGCAAAGAACAGGTTTCCGCATACCGAAGATCACTTGAGCTCAACTAACAAATCACTTTTTAGGTATCGTAGTTTTCGCATTGCTTATTTCAATTTATGCATTAACATCAGTCTACCCTCTACACTGCTTCCCTCCAACCTAATTGCTTATGAATATTACAGATTTATCTAGACTAGCCTTTAAATGCCTCGGCATCTATTGCCTGCTACAGGCACTCCCGTATTTCATACAATTCTCTATGGTGATATCGATAAACGCTAAAGACATGGAAGCAGAGAAGAGCTTCGTTATTTACTTATCAGCTCTATTTCCATTTGCTGTTCACCTCTTAATTGGCTGCTGGCTCATATTCTTCCCGCCTGGCAGGAAACTTGAAACCCTTCAGCAAGACACTGAACCTCATTTATCTCCCTCAAACTTACAAGCCGTAATACTTAGTTCCATCGGAATATTCCTTGTCTGCAAATCGATCCCAAGTCTATCCCAATACCTAATTGGACTGCATTACAGCAAAATACACGAGGCGAAGGGTATGGCTACCCAGTTTAGCCAATCGAACTATCAATCACTCTCTGCGATTATTATAAATTTTGCTCTCGGGACAAGTCTCATTGTTTACTCAATGAAAATATCAAACCTCCTTTCAGCTCTCCGGTACAACCAGAGCCACCTGGATAATTAACAATGCCAATCAAGCAGATACGATCAGAGAGATTATTCAGTTTTGTGCAAGCTATTCATTTTCTCACCCACGCCTGTTAAGGCGGTGTTAGGTATATTTCGTTATCATGAAATCACAATCTTTCATTACCTCTATATTAATACTCTTCCTTGTCTTACTTTCTGGTTGCCTAGAACCAGAGAAGAAGGAGTACATTCTTTCAAAAGCTGAATTTCATCTAATTCGTGATAAAATTGCCAAAGATCATAATATTACCCCTATTCACACACATTATCGCTTAACATATCTAGAGCAAACAATGACCTTCAACTTCAGCAAAGATGAGTTTTCAAGTGATAATATTCGCGAACTTATCATTCCATTCGAGAATGCTCTTAAGAAAAAAGGAGTCACACTTAATTACCTAGAGTCTGATTATATAAAGTATGGAAGAGGCACTTCAAACAGAGAAAGATATATTTGCATCGAATTTATTGAAAACTCCCGGAATCAAATTGTTGTCATATTCAGAGAAGTCCTCCGTTAGGTCGACTCCTTCAGGTGTGTCGGTCGATAATTTTGCTTCATCAGAAATATTCTTGCAAAAATACGACAATATGAATCTGAAATTTTCACTGTTGACTTTCTTTTTTTATGCATAAAATAAAACTTTTATGCATATTAAAATAATCATATGAGAACAACATTAGACTTCAGAGCTCCTGACATGGCCCCTTCTAAAAAGTTGCATTTCTTCCCTCTCTAGTTTGAAATTTTAAGCAAAAATCA
>JADGBV010000378.1 GCA_015231345.1 Planctomycetota bacterium | reverse complement strand
ACAATCCGTAAAAGCTTCAAACTCACAACAGCCATTGCTCTAGTCTCTGGCTGTTTTTTTTCGCAACCTATGCTCAGCGGGCAAGACCTCACTGTAAACAACAGGTATTCTACCAAGAGTCAAATCCCCCAGGGGCGTCGCCTACGCGATATTATTGCTGAGAAGTTTCCTGAAGGGAAATTTCATATGGGAGTTGCCACCATGTGGTATAGGCATGTTCATATAGGGGATATTGTCGACACAGAGTATAATCATGTAACACCCGAAAACGATTTTAAACAAAGCGCCATTCACCCCAAGCCTGGCGTCTGGAATTGGAAAATGGCCGATGCTTGGGTAGCCAATTGCAAAAAAGTCGGGCAAAGCCTTCGTATTCATGGACCCATCAGCCCTCAATGTTCAAGGTGGGTTAAAGAAGACTCACGCACACCAGAGGAACTTGAGCAAGTACTACGAGACTACCTCAGCAAACTCTTTCAACGTTACGACAAAGAAGCCCATGTAAAGTGGTTCGATGTTATTAATGAAGTCACACATATGGGAAAGTGGAAGAAGCCGGAGAAAGGAGTCGATAAATGGGAAACTCCCTGGGAAATATTGGGCTACGATACCTCCACTGATTTTCATATACCCAAGTATATCATCATAGCATTTGAGATCGCCAACAAGTATGCACCGAACTCTCAGCTCATCATCAATCAACATTCTTTTCACCCAACTGATTGGGGCATCATCAAAAAACTCATACATCATCTTAGAAATAGAGGCCTTCGTGTTGATGGCATCGGATGGCAGGCCCATGTTGACACCGGGTGGGAAGAAAAGCCTCAAAACCTCAAGCAGTTATCTGAATTAATCGACTGGGCCCATAGCAACGATCTTTCATTTCATATCACTGAAATTAATGCTTGGATAAAAAGCGAAAAGGAATATCAAGCTCAAGCTAAAACCTTTGCTGCAATACTGGAAATGCTACTCAGAAAACGCGGTCGAGGAGATGATTCTATTTCCTATAACCTCTGGAATGTCAGCGATAATTTCGCATGGATGAAAGAAAAAATGGGCACAATCTTTGATAAGTCCATGCTAGCAAAACCAGCCTATTATGAGCTCCAGAAAGTTCTTGAAAACCCACCACCAAAAGACCCACCGGTCAAAGTCAAGCGAGCAGCTAAAAGAGTGCGAAATTAAAGGAAATACCACATAGGGCTTAGGAGCCCTTGCAAAACACCTTCAATTACCAACATTTATTGGCCTTCTCATTCTCGGGGTTAAACTCCCCGCACTCCCCCACAAAAATGCCGAATGCCTTTTAAGCTCCTCACCTACAATACTACCATAAAATGCAATGGCTCCCCCGAGGAGAAGAAAAAGGTTATGGAGGTTGCCTCTTTTTTGAAAACGCGTGAGGCAGATATTGTTATCCTCAATGAATTAGGGGGGATGGATGAAGAAAATGGGATATTTAGCATATTCAAACGCCAAGCCGGCTATGAATACGGGGAGATTTTCCCCTCCAATAATGAAAAAAGCGCCCTTGCCATTCTTTCTCGCGAACCCTTTGACTCCATCTACCACGAGGGCATGGATTTCTTTTGGCACTCTTGCAGGCATATTCATTACCCACATCTCGACCTGGCGGTCTTCCCCACTTATCTCACCCCAAAGGACACTAATGCCCGCAACCTAGAGGCAGACCTTATCCAGGAAATTGTAGCCAGCACAGAAGCTTCAAAAATTCTGCTTGCGGGAACCCTGAATGCTCTACCACCAGAATTCAGTCTTGAGGAAGACAGCGGGTTGGCCGAGCAAGACAAGGGAGTCATGAAATACACCAATTCTGAGAATCGAATATGCTATCACGTCATCAACAAAATGAACAGCATCTTTATAGATGCGTCCTCCCATCAGCCAAACCCAAACACCGCAGCTTACACAGTACCCACAGCCTCAAATAAGAATTCATCTTATATTCAACCAATGAGACTGGACTACGTTTTTCTGAGCAACAACCTCCAAGATAATCTCTTATCGTGCAATCCCGTATATGATGAAGTCACGGATACCCTTTCGGACCACTACCCCATTGAAGCCGTCTTCTCGAGCATTTAAGTACCATATAACCAGAAATCTCAATGATTCAATCGCTTCATTCATCCCTCAGCATCATTATTGCGTGTTTATGCACAATATTGCACACAGCTGTGGCACACCCAGCCGATGAACTTAGTTATCAGAATATCGAAGTCGAAATAGATCAGAAAGGTATCCACATAAACTACAACCTGCACTTTGGAGACAAACTAACAAATAGACTGCTCAAACCTGCAAAGATAGAACCACCAGCATTATTAGTTGGCGAAGATCTGGAAAATTTAATCAAATCCATCACGGGCGGTATTCCACTTATTGACATCACTATGGGCGACATATGCCTCTACTACGGAAAGAGTCGCATACAATCTGAATGGCTGCACGCAAGAAAAATAAGCAAAACCCATATGGCCGATGCAGGAAAAAATCTCTTTGAATGGGTGGATAAAGACCCTCGGAAGCGACACTACCTTTTTAAAGATCCAAATAATCAGCAAAAAGAAACGATCGTTAGACTTCCTGTCGAAGAGAGTGTGGCAAACACAACCATGAGCTATTTCAAGGGAGCCAATGATGTCGACCTTCTCAAACTCACTGTCGCTAGTCACACGAGTTGGTACGAGAAATACGACCTCGATAAAGGCATTTGCTTTAGCGTAGACACAAACCTCAAAACACTTTTATCAGGAAGCATCTTTTCGGTGAAATGCTCTGATAACTCCCTTGATTTTATATCAGATACCTTAACGCAGCAAGCCAAACCTTTCGTCCCCGCAGATATTTTTATAAGCACCTCTCCGACACTGAAAAAAGTCAGAAGATCACTAGTTTACTGTTATCCCAAAAAAGAGAAATCTGACATCAAGAAAACGGAGTGATGATTCGCACAACTTATAAACTCACTTATATTATCATATACCTCTTAACCCTCTCCCTGCCGACATATTGTGCTGGCATAATGAGTTCTTGGGAGTCAGATAAGCTACAAGGGAGTCTTGATCTCACCAGAACACAAAAAGGGTTTTCAGGCCAGGCGGTATTGAGTCTTCCTGCCGTATTAAATGCTATGGAGTACCAACAAGAAAATAAGGAAATTGAAGACCGCAGCAAACTCCTCCAGCAAAAAGGGAGAATATTTAGTCTCCTTTCTAAACACCTGAAACTTCGGGTCAATGGCAACGACCTACAGCAAGCCCCTCCTTCTCCTAGTGCTCTGGAGATTCTTGAGTCA
This sequence comes from Planctomycetota bacterium, assembly GCA_015231345.1. GTDB lineage: Bacteria > Planctomycetota > JADGBV01 > JADGBV01 > JADGBV01 > JADGBV01. Next base: position 654 of record JADGBV010000378.1, on the reverse strand, counting down.
GAGAATATAGGCGGAGGGTTAATAGTCGTAGAAGGATGCCTTGTAACCATGAACATCAGCTGGCCTTATGAAGCCAATTCGAGTGTAGATAGCTTAAGTCTATCATGGGATCTTTTCTCCCTAGAAGGCCTCGCAGTGACCGCACTCATTCATCTAGGTGCAGACTTAGCAGACACACATGTCTTCACCGAATCGTCTACAGAGTTCACTTGGGTAAACCCGCTAGCAGCGTCTTCTGCCTCACAAGTCATCGTATACCCCCAGCGAGAAAACGTCTCTAGTTATGCTCTTTTCATCGCGTTCACCATGGGGGGCATTGCTCTTGCTTTCTTGATCCTAGCAATGATTAAAGGCTGGAATAAAGCCATCCTTCTAAATGCGGCATTAATTCTAGGAACACTCATTTGGGCAATCATATATTTGAACACCAGAGCCTATACTGTTCCACCAAGCACAGAGAAAGAGCTGGAGCAGTCGGCAGCACATGCTCTAGCTAAAGCCTACCGAGGCTTCAACTGTAACTCCCCCGATGATCTCTATTATACCCTAGCCTCGTGCACCTCAGACACAGCACTTGAAAAGCTATACGCAGAACTCTACCGCGAGGCCTTTGTTGACTCTCAAAAGAGAGCGACCCAAGAAATCAAAAATATT
>JADGBV010000377.1 GCA_015231345.1 Planctomycetota bacterium | reverse complement strand
GGGACCATTTCTTGTTGAGCCTCCTCGCCTTCTTGAATGTCCAGTTTTTCAACCCACTCCTTGATGATGGGAATATCTTCTTTGGCAGAACGAACGATGATCCAGTTCTGATCTAATACGGGAATGAGGATAACGTTTTGCCCGCTAGGTCCTTTGAAACCAATGGCATTGCCTTTACTGTAACGAGAATGTCGACTGGAACTATAAGGATCCTGGTCGAGCATGGATTTTAAAACTTGAGCAATGGCCTGAGGATTGCCTTGATTAATTGGGATCGTTACTGATATGATGTCATCTTCATTGGCTGCAGGAATATCCAATTCTTCAATAATTTTTGCGATGCCCATTAGAGAACCAACGGTATCAATAACGATGAGAGTGCTGGTTTTTTCATCGGAGATAATCTGAAAGTTACGGTTTTGACGGTTCATGGATGAAAGTAAGTCTTTCATCTTGTTGGGAGGGTACATTTTGAGTTTAAATATCTTCTGAACCTTCTGTGTTTTGTCTTCAATGGAAGCGAGGGGAGTATTATCGCCAATAGTTGGTATAATACCAAGTTTGCTGTCGCTAATTTTTTTGATGAGGATCTCCTCCTCATACTCTTCTATAACATAGCCACTTTGAAAGAGGGCTGAATATATATGCTTGAGGATTTGTTTTTGCGTATGCTTCTTTTTTGAATAGAGAGAGATTTTGAGCCGTAATAAATCGCTATCGACGGGGATAATGACTTTTCCTGTCCATTCACTCAGTTTGGGTAATAACTTTTTCACCTCAAGGCTCATTAAGTTGAGCCCTCCGAGATTGACAGGTTTTTCTTCCTCAGGTGGTTTCGCTTTGGGAGCTGCGTCAGTAACCTGGGAGCTCTGTGGATGATTTGCCTCTTTGCTCTTTTGCTCAGCTGTGTCAGCAGGCTGGGAGCCCTGTGGCTGCTTTGTCTCTTTGCTCTTTTGCTCAGCTGTGTCAGTGGCCTGGGAACTTTGTGGCTGGTTTGCCTCTTTGTTCTTCTTCTCAGCGCTGGGCTCCGCATTAAGTTGCCCAAATATAAGAGTAAAGGCCCCCAGGCTTAAAAGGGCTAGATTGATTTTCTTGATGTGCTTGGACATTTTATATTTCCTAAATATTTTAATGAGCGTCATTCTCTTTGTCATTCTTTTAACGGCTAAAACCACTGATGTAAAGCTTGCGTTTCTTTCCTTCTTTTTCTAATTCAACATAAAATTCATTAATGTTGAGTATCTTCTCTCCTTCAATGCTTGCTCCAACTTTTAACCAGCGATCATTAATGAGTGCTTCATCTCCCATTACAGAGGTTAATACGGGTGGTCTGGGAATAATGGGAAAAATATAATTGTGCCTTTTAAGATCAGAGCTTTTCTTTTTCTTCTCGGCAATACGCTCTTTGATCACATTTGGATCGATGGCTGTTTTGTCCTCGGCAAGTTCAGTCTTTAATTGCTCATTATAAGAAATAATCTCACTCCCTTGCCATAAGGTGTTGAGGCAAAGGCAAGAGAAATAGATGGCAATGGCTAGGGCCGTAGCAGATATACTATTGCTCAAGTTGATTTTTTTGATGATGTCCATTTTGAGATTCTCTATAAACAATAGGTGGACAAGGTTAGGGTAACCCACACTTTCCCTCTTTCTTTGGGGTCAACGCGGATATTCATGTCTTCTAGGCTCCCTAAATAGGGATTGTCTTCTAATACGGCGAGAAGATCGAATAACTGGGCCAGGGGACAAATGAATTGGCTTTGCAAATTGAGTTTTCGGTATGGCCCATCTTTTTTCGAAGAGCCAATAAAACCAATGCGATCCGCTTTAATGCGCAATTTCTTTAATTGTTCACTGACTTTCTTATGCATAAGGTGTCGCTGAGCGTGCTCGTTTTCGGGTAATTTAAAATGGGGCATTTTCTTATTGAGAGCAGCAATTTTAGCTTTCACAGAACTTGAGCCCAAGTTCACTTTCTTCATTTTCTTGCTGAGTTGATCTTTTTCTTCTATGATTTCTTCCCAATGACTAAACCAAGGGGTTAAAACGTAGTGATTGAAAAGTATACTCCCGCAAACTAAGACGGTCAATATAATGGCTCTTTTATCTCTTGAACTCATGATTAGAGTACTCCCCTTCTGCTCTTTGCCTTTTGACTCCACCCTTTGTATTTGAAGGTTAAGGAAAAACTCGTCATTCTTTTCTGCTTATTGTAAACAGGCGTGTGTAGGGTGATGTTGCTGAGACTTTTGTTTTTTTGCAACTCTTCCATGTACTTGTAATATTCGTCATTTTTGGTCGTTCCAGAAATTTTAACTTGCTGACCCTTTTTGAATTGGACTTCAGTTAGGGTGACGCCGCGGATACCTTTTGGCTGAATGACTTGAATAAAATCAATAATATCTGGGCGTTCTGAAATAAGCAGCTTTTGATAATTTTGTACGCGTTGTTTCTCATCGAGTTGTTTTTGTATCTCTGGTTCTAATTGAAGTGCCTTCAGTTTTTTGAGGTCCAGCTGATACTCTAAGTAATAATAGCCTAAAATGCACAATAGAGCTAAGGCGAATAAGGCTACGGGATAGTATAGATTACCCGAAAATTGTTTTTTGACGGAATGAGTGTAGTGATCACGGAATACATTGAAATAGGACTCTTTAGGCTCCGTCAATAAAGCATGACCTAAGGCCGGCAGGAGAGTCAATTGTTTTTGATGGTCTAGCTCAATGTTGTCTAGCTTTTTAAGGTGGCATGGACTTAATTCAAGTCGGCTATATTCCAGCATGGAAAAACATTGGGCGTATTCTGCTGAACTAGGAATCATGATAATTTGGCTTTGCTTGTTAAGACCCAGTTCATCAAAGATGGCAAGTAGGTCTTCTTTAATATGCTCACGCGAGATTTCTGAACTCATTTCCTCTTTTTCAGCATGTAGGCATCTCATGAATACGAGTTGCCCTTTTTTGAGCCTTAGCATTTCGATGGTGTCGTCGTGCCACCATAGCAGTAAACAGTCGTTGTGGGGTTTCTGGGCATATTCTTGATAAGCTCGCGCAACTGCTTCGCCATTAAGGATGACTTTGTTTGGCTTATAATGCCTGAGTGTATCAAGCTGACCTGTTATCCATTTTTTCTTAATGGTAACGAGAAGAGATTGAGGGCCTGAGGCTCGCCAATGGAAGGCTAATTCCTCTACGGGTACGGGAAGAATGTTTTCCATTTGAATCTTCACAATGCTTTCCATTTCAGCATGATCTTGCTCAGGAAGTTCCATTGTTGTTGTCATGACATGGGTGGAATCAAAGCCCCAAATAAGCTGTTTCTCCTTTTGGTTGACTTCACCACCGAAAGGACCCTTGCCCTCTTCCCTAAGTTTCCTGAATGTATCAGAGTTCAGCTCTCCGGGTAAACTAATATCCTCTTGGATTGTAAATTGTGCATTGCCGCTCAAAAGAACACGATGGCATACCCCATTCAGATGAAAAACACTTTCAATGATCTTCATTGAACAACTCCTTGGCGCCAGTAAATCATATTAATATTATTATCCTTGCGACTCAGTAGAGCTTTCACGCGGTATTGGCAACGACTGAATTGACTCTTAGCTAGACTTGTCGCCAAAAACACATTGCTGTTAACACAAATCTTATCGACAATTTTCTTAAACCCTTCAATGCCGATGGCTTGATCTTCGAGGAGAGTTGACAGACTTGTTATGGAAAAGAGATTACTTTCACGGAGGCCATAAAGAGCTTCACCCAGTTCCTCATCTCCTTCGGCGAGAGCTATTAAGACCTCCCGAGAAGCGGTGTTGATATTGACCAAACCATACCTGACTTTACTCTCGTTGACAGTGATTTGATCGATAATCTCACTATATGTAGCGAGATCAATGGGTGTAGGTCTGGAGGGAGAACTGCGTGGTTTCGTTTTTGGGCTGCTGGCCGAGATAAGGTCGCCGATGCTTTTGGCTCCGCGGTGTTTTTCGTAAATCCATTGAGC
>JADGBV010000376.1 GCA_015231345.1 Planctomycetota bacterium | reverse complement strand
TGAACTTTCTGTTGCTCGATAATGCATTGCCTATAATTGAAGAATGGATTTTAAGAAACGGTTTATTTCGTAATGCCTGCTGAAATTAACAAGATTGCTTTTCTTGGAGGTGGTCGAATGGCTACAGCCATTCGTGATGGTTTGCTTAAGAGCTTTCCCCCTAATTCTCTTGTAGTTTACGATCCAGCTCTACACAAAAGCTGGGGTGAGCTGGGCTGTGGAATTTATGAAAGCCCTGAAGCTCTTTTTGCCGAGAGTGATTGGGTGGTTTGGTCTGTTAAGCCTCAGGTATTTAAAGCTGAAAAGGATACATGGAAAAGTTTGCCATTTAGTGGCAAGGGCATGATCTCTATTATGGCAGGTATCTGTTCGGAAGCCATAGAAGAACTTTTTCCTGGTATTCCAGTCATTCGCACTATGCCAAACACTCCCATGATGGTTGGGCAAGGCATGGTTGCGCTAAGTCGAGGCAAAAATGCCGAAGAGCATCACCTTCATTTTGTAGAAAACCTTTTTGCTCCTGTAGCGAAAACGATTTGTGTTCAAGAAAACCAAATGGATGGAGTGACTGCAATTAGTGGGTCGGGGCCGGCTTATTTATTTTATTTAGCTGAGGAAGTTCATAAGCAGGCAAAAAGCTTAGGGCTTTCTGAAGAGCAAGCTAGTCTTTTGTGGTCACAAACCATTCAAGGAGCTGCGATTATGCTCGAAGGTTCGGGACTTAGTCCAACTGAACTCAGAGCTCAAGTGACTTCCCCGGGTGGAACAACACAAGCAGCTCTAGAAACTTTTGAGCAAGGCCAAATGGCTGAAGCTTTCGGGCAGGGTTTGCTTGCAGCTAAAAAAAGAAGTGAGGAATTGAGTTAATTTATCCCATGGCTGACGAAGAGGAAATTACAGAAGAGGGCGCTGAAAACGCAGAAGTAGAGCCTAAGGTCCCAGTAGTGACACATGTGACCAACGCTCAGTGGTTTAGCATAGTTGGCTTACTTTCATTAATGCTTTATGCTTACTGGATATGGCCTTCATTTATCGCTCCCAAAGAAAGTGATTTAAAAGATCCGCAAGTTTATTTGGATTTTGCTAAGCAGAGATACCAAGATGCTCATCATACCAATGCACTGCCTAAGGGGGATCGTATCAAAGCTTTTCAGGAAACATCTTGGGGTTATTCAACATCTTTAAAAGCTGGCGCAAAGCTTGGTGCCATCGAGTACTTCTGCTGGGGAGAAGCTAATTATGAAGTCGCTCAAGTTCAATACCCAGGTTCACGTTATGCTTTGGTGAAACCCATTGAAAGTTTTGAGCAGGCCCTCAAGGCTCTTCAAAAAGAATACGATGAAAAAAAAGTGAGTTCAGGCAAAGAAGAAGCTGATATTCATTTAAATGCAAGTCTTGTCAGTATGGATAAAGTCCGCTATATGCTTGGGCTTTGTTATTTACAGGTGGATGTTATGTCAAAAGCCATTCCACACTTAAATAGCTTGAAAGAGAAAAAGGCTTTGCATATCAATTACCTTCGTCGTAAGGAGCATTCGAAAGGTCGTGAGCCTATTTCTCCAGTAAAGTTGGGTTCTACTCCCAAGCAACTTCGTCAAAAGGAACTCTATCGAGTCGACCTTCTTTTAGGGCGAGCTTATCACCTCATTGAACAAGATGAAAAAGCCGCTGAAGCTTTAGATAGCTATTTAGAGTCCACTCGTCAGCAGACAATAAGGCGTAATTTTGGTGAAGCTAAAATAGAACCTGATATTGAAGCTCGTTTTGATGCCTTAACCCTCTTGGGTGAAATTCAGTGGAAAAAATCAAGAGATTTGAATCAGGAAATTAAAAAGAAAAAAGGTCTTTCTAAGCCTAGTCAGGAAATTGCTCAATTAGAAGCCGATCGAGAATCTACATTAATTAAGGGCGGTGCGGCTTTAAGCGAACTTTTTCAACCGCGTTATCAAGTTTATGGTTTAATTCCTCAACGACTGCAGTTGGCGGAAATTAATTATCACTTGGGTAAATATGATCAGGTGATCAAACTGGCTAATGGCTATAACCCTGGAAATAGGATCCAAAAAAATGAAATGATGCTTTGGAAAATCAAAGCACTTCTGGCTCAAAACCCAAATGAATTGGTGGAGCCTTTTTTACACTCCATTGCCGAAGAAAGAAGCAGTCCACAAATTCAACTTGCAGCTTTTATCATACTGGGTGATTCTCAAGTTGTTAGGGGTCAAGTTGATTTAGCTCTGGGTAAATTAGTTTATGGTGAGGAGACCCCTTCATTAGGAAGAGATGCTGGAAGTTACAATAAAGCAGTGCAATTATTTAATGAATCGAGTTTTGATAATAGCCCTTTTATTAGTAAATTAACTGTGATTGATGCAATTTACGGCCGCGCCCTAAAAGCTAGAGAGCAGGAAAAGCCTGATCGCAAACTGGCCATCTCACTTTACTCTTTTCTTCTTGAGTCTTTTACTGTCCCTAAAGCTCATTTGCTTCATCAAATTGCCATGTTAAAGAGAATGATGGGGCACGATGAAAAGGCAAAAAATAATGAGGAAGAAGCCAAAAGACTTTTTAAAGAATCTGCAGAGACCTTTTTAATGGCAGAAAGAAATGATGTGGCTTATGATATGGACGCGATGAAAGAAACTCATTTTCAAGCGGCTGAATCATACTTTGATGGTGAGTTTTATAGCCGCGCTTATGACGTTTATGGCACAATGATTCGTACCAGGTCGAGTGATCCTCGAATATCTAAAGCGCGTCATAAAAGAGGAATTTCTGCATTATACCGTAAGCCCAAGTCTGGCGAAGAAGATGATCGTTACGAAAGAGCCATAAGTGAGTTCTTATCTAACCTCATTTCAAACGTTCGTTCCCCAGCACACAATAAAGATTTACCTTCCCCTCAGTTTTTGGGGCAAATTCGTGATCATGTTCGGCGGAAAGTTCTCAGGATTCAAAGTGATGAGACCTTTAACCCCCGAGACACCGTGGCCTATAGCTCGTTGATTGAGCAAGGGCGAAAGTTACAAAAGGAGAATAGAGGCGAGGAAGCTGCGAAGATTTTTGGCAAAGTGAGAGACGCTCTTGAAATGGATGAACTGGTAGCAAAAGTGAAAGTTGTTTCCAGAGATTTATGGGCTTACCGCTCTTTACTTGAGCTTGGCAATGTATTACTAGCGCAACATAAATATGATATGGCCGAGAAAGTCTATCAGCGCATCAAAAATGATTCCCGTTTTACCCCTCAATCAGATGTGTGGATTGAAGCAGCTTATGCTCATGCTGAACTCATGCATGACCGAGTGGATGAAAGCGATAAGGAAAAGAATTGGACTCCCGTAGCGAAAGCTCTGGAGGATATTCTTAACTTATATGATATTCGCTATTTTGATGAGAATTTCTCACCTGAAGACCAAACCTTAAAAAACAAGTTCCGTCGTAAAAATGCTTTAATGCAATTCTTATTGGCCAAAGTCTATTTAGCTCAAAGTAAAGTCATAGACCCTGATGGAAGTGAAAGAACCCTGCCTGAAAAAGTGCAGCAATCTGTCGACCGAGCCAAAGAAATGTTAGACAATAAAGATCTCTTTTCTTTACTGCCTGCCAACCAAAGTCTAAACGATGAAATGACAACTTTGGCTACGGAGCAAAAAACCGAGGCGCTTTTGGCTGATGGCCTTTTTCGTCTAGGTAAGTACCGCGAGGCTATGGAGCATTACCGTATTGCGCACGATCGAAACTTGGGCGCATATGAGCGCCCCTTTTATAGCTTGAGCATTGTGGATTGTTTGGAAAAAATTAACGAAAAGGAAAAAGCAGTCCAAAGACTGAAAAGAGTCAGGTGGGAATTTGAAAGTGATAAAGTCTTTCTTGAGAACCACCCTGTTATGAGTAAACAAGGTTTAAAGCGCAAAGATTGGTTAGCTTTAATTGATCAACGCATTGCTTCATTGGAGGGGTGATAATGAAAGTAAGTGATGATATTGCTTTCAAACTACTCTCTTGTTTCCA
>JADGBV010000375.1 GCA_015231345.1 Planctomycetota bacterium | reverse complement strand
GAATCAGCAAAAAGGTAATTAAATAAAAAGGACCCATCGGTATGTATGCCGTAATATTCAATAGACGTATTAAAGCCTAAAGAATAGATTTGGCGATAGACATTTTCGAGGCCAGATACCATGTTCATTCCTACTCGATTATAAGAATTGGGAAATTCAATCATAAGAAGTGTTTTGCTGGGGCTGGTGGCATCACTAAGAAAAGAAGACCATCCTTCACCACTCATTCCTCGTTTAATATGATAGTCTTTAGGTTTTCCCATAGAAAGAGAATAAGATCTGCGTATACCTCCGCCTTTAGCCTCAACTTTTGGGTCTGAGGGACAGTGGAGGATTTCCGGGTAATCTGGGCGATCAGCAAGGTGAAGCTTGTTCATTTCAATTTCTTTTTGAGTTAAGTCAAAACCTAGATATGAAGATAAAGAATCATCCCAAGAAGTCTTTATATCTTGCATTGCAATGACCACTTTGTCCTCAAAGTCTGAGCTATAGAGGTGATTAATGGCTCCAAGTTGACTTAGATTTTGGGTGCATTTCAAAGTGTTTGCTGTCTCAAAAACCGTATTTATGGCCGGGCTAAGAAGTGAAGCAAGAATCGCAAAAATGGAGATCACAATCAGCAATTCCACTAAACTGAAAATGTGCTTGAGAAGTCTCAAATTCCTATTTATGTGGGACATATAAGAGTATTAAAAAAGTGCAGAAAATAAGTAGAAATTCATTTTTTGGATTGATAAAACTCTAGTGTCAAAGTGCAGGTCTTTTAGCATAAAGTCTTGGTGAAAATTGAAAGAAAAAATGAATTATAAAGGCATCTAATTATCACCTTTGAAATCTGTGAAATGGGACGTGAGTCTATGTTAGTAGCTTGAAAACTTGCTGATTTGGTGAAATCATTGAGAACTAAGCAGAATGGGGCTTTTTTGCTCTATTCTGTGGATTTATTCATTATTCTGCTCAGATCAATAGTTCAGGTGATTTTGCTGAGTCTTGAATCGTGATTCGTTGAATAATGTCTGGATTATTGGATTTAGAGGCTAGAGGCTTGTTTTTTGTGGGAATTTAAACAGAAGGGGAGGAGGGGTGAGGTGACTGTAAGCTAGGGGGAGGAATCTGCATAACTCTTATTAAGGAATTTGTTTCTGTAGTGTTCAGTGGATCATATGCCTGAAGAGAGGGGGTTTTTTGAGTGTAATATTGGAGCAATGTAGAGCTGGCGCAAAGAGTTTGATGGTTATGATCGAGAGCATGTATTTTGAGTTGAAAGTTGTAGACTTAATGAGTTATGAAATTTACTAAATATATTGTTATCCTCTTGTTGTTGCTTTTTGTAAGCAACAAATTAGAAGCTGCTGAGCAAGTGCTAAAGGTTTCTGGTGTGTTAGATTTTTTTTCGAAGAAATTTAATCGGCCCATATTGCTGTCGAAAATAGACTATCGTAAAATGAAAAGGGAGGAGGTTAGTTTTATATTACCCGATGACTTATCTAAAATGAAACAGAGTCTTGAGATGTGGAATGGGATATTTGAAAGCACATTGAAACTTGCGGGTTACGCACTTAAAAAGAAAGAAAACTACTATATTGTGTCTCGAGCAAACGATGCACAGAAAATCTCATTTGAAAATCTATTTGTTATCGCACCTCAAAATGATTCTGGGTTAACAGAGCTCCCAGAGGCCCGTGCTATCATTTTGCACTTTAACTCCGAGAACTCGTACAAGAAGCAGCTTGAGCTTCTAAAACCTAACTTTCCGCAGTATAACAAAGCTAAGAGTATAGAGAAATCAACGAGGGAGTAATCCAAGTCATGTCGATGTTGTCATCATTTTCTTAATGCACTATTCTCGAAGAATCCTAGTTGACGACTTCCGATTACCTCAGCCATCTATAAAAATCGATGATTAATCACCACATTCCAAAAGAACTAAAAATTGTAGCAGTTTTGTTTCTGATCTCCGGTATTTTTACCGCTATTGAAATAATCATTCAATTAATCCATGGCCATGTTAATCTCAATTTCGATGTACTTCAAATCTGGGTGTGTTTCGGCCTTCTACGTTTAAGCCGAGGATGGAGAACATTAGGTTTAGTCTTTTTATGGTTTGATTTTATCATTGCGCCATTCATGCTTTTTCATCTCTTGCAGGGAAATCGCTCCCTAGAATTCAAAATGTTTGGTTTGCAAGTACATGGATTACCGAGCCCTGTCATTATTTTTATCATTCTTTTCTTTTTATTCCTCAGTATTTGGCAATACCGAGTGTTGACCAAACCACATATCCGCAGATTATTTTTTGCAAAGAATTCTTTCGAGGATTCTTATTATAATGGTTAACTAAACAGAAGGACTCAGAATGAGAAATCTAATAAAGAAAGCCAAGTTGTTTGCCACCAATGCTCACGCTGAAGTTCAGCAAGTAAGAAAGTACACCGGTAAACCTTATATTGTTCACCCTGCATCGGTGGCTTCTATTGTCTCAAGTGTCACCCGGTCAGAAAACCTTATCGCTTTAGCTTGGCTTCATGATACAGTCGAGGATACAAAAGTTTCACTTGGCGATATAGATAATGAGTTTGGAAATGAAGTCATGCAATTAGTCGAATCCCTTACTGATACTTCAAAACCAGAAGATGGGAATAGGAAAATGAGAAAAGAAATAGATCGGCAGCATTTAAGGCTTGCATCTCAAGGGGCTAAAACGGTCAAATTGGCTGATCTCATAGATAATTCTAAATCAATCATTGAGCATGGGAAAAGTTTCGCGCCCATATTCATTCAGGAAATGTCACTTCTACTTGAGGTGCTGAAGGAGGGTGATCAAAAATTATTCAAGCAAGCGGAGGCTATTGTTTATGAATACCAAAAGTCATAGGGCTGATGAATGGAGAACTCATGAAGTAAACTTCATGGGTAACTGATTGTCAAGATGTCATTGCTGCGTGGGCCATGATTGCAAAACGAGGCCGCTGCTGTTTAATGCACTGCGTTCCTTGAACATAATCCCACTCCAATCTTCATTCCCTCCATCGTAAAGCATGCCAGAAATTAAAACAGTTAAAAGCAAAATTGTCTATAAGAATAAATGGATGTCTGTCCGTGAAGATGAAATCATTCGCCCAAGTGGCAACTCTGGAATTTACGGGGTTGTAGATAAACCTCACTTTGCTGTTGTTATTCCTTTTGAAGATAACCACGTTTATTGCGTTGAGCAATATCGGTATCCAGTTAATGAAAGATGCCTCGAATTTCCTCAAGGAGCTTGGGAATCAAATCCAGACATGGAGCCCGTCAAACTGGCTGCTGCCGAACTACAGGAAGAAACAGGGCTTATTGCAGCCAAAATGATTCATGTTGCTTTTCAGTATTTGGCTTCTGGTTATTCATCTCAAGGCTATCACATCTACTTAGCAACTGAACTTTCTCAGTCAGAGACTCGTTTTGATGAAGAAGAGGAAAATTTGATCACTAAAAAAATTCCAATAGACGAATTTGAGTTACTGCTCACCAGTGGCTCAATCAAAGATGCGACAACATCAAATGCATATGGTCTAGCTAAGCTTAAGGGGATTGTCTAATTGGAATAGGATCGGCTTTGTCATGCCTTGAATGAGGGGTGTCCTGACTCCGCCATCATTCTATCAACAACATTACTAAGAGTTATTGATCAAGTTCAAATCCTTCAAGTGTTTTTGTAGCCGATCCTTACTAAATGGTTTCACTAGAAAACCATCACAGCTGGATCGAAAGGCATTCATTACATTGCTTTGATCACTATGGGCCGAAACCATAAGGACTTTTGAACCCGCTCCCCCAGAAATTCTGTGTTCATTTTCCAAAAACCGAATTTTTTTGAGAACCTCTTGCCCATTTATTCCTGGGAGCTGAATATCGAGACATATGAGCTGGTACAATTGTTTCTTTTCCAGAGATAAGCTTACTGCCTCAACTCCCTCTTCTCCCGTGCCTGCCGTGTCACAGGTCCCGTAAACCTTAAGCAGCTCACTCAGCATAAATTGACTGGTAAGGT
>JADGBV010000374.1 GCA_015231345.1 Planctomycetota bacterium | reverse complement strand
AAAAGGTTTCTTTATGATGTGAAATCACTGCTGGATTAAGTGCAATACCTCCAAAATCTCCTGTTATGACTAAATCGCTGCGGATATAAGGAGGGATCTTGTAATGGACAGATAGGTGAATATCCTCTTGCTCTCCTTTATATTCTAATTGCCTGAATGTATGAGGCTTATATTCAAAATCTCTCTCGAAATTAATCATTTCTTTATTGTGTTTTGATTCAATGAGCAGTGGATTATTCAGTTTCTTTTTGCCGATTGTAATACCAATCTTTTCATAAAATTCAGAAAATATTTTCCCTGTGGAAAGCCCTGATCTTCCTTTAACCTCTCCAGGAAGGTGCCCGAATATGATTATCTTTATTTTTTGACTGAGAGCTTGATTTAAGAAAGAATAAAGTGGTGCAGGGTCCTCCATTAAGTTACTGTTTGCCACCACTAAAATCCCACGATAATGACTTAGATTCTTAGGGTAGGGGGCTTTGCTGCTGTGATATTCTAACTTAAGCCCGTAATAATGAAATATCATCTCATAATTCTGATGTGTCATTTTTTTGACAATATCACGATCATAAATAGCTAAAACTGTACGTTTAAGCTCTTTTCCAGCGAATGACTGACCGAAGAAAATTAAGATAAAAAGAGCAAACTGAAATGCTTTAAGCATATTATTTTTGTTGAGAACTATAAAATATTGTATAATAGATATCTCTATTTTACACCGATCAAATTCAATGCAAAAGGTTATCTACTTAATTTGCTTTATTTTATGCTTTTTTTCGCCACTTTCATCAAGAGAGATCTTATGCTTATATAAAAGTAGCGAAGGAACGACGGATAAGGAAAATGAAATCCGTTGGCATATACACCGAGACCTCTTATCCCTTAATTATACGGTAAAGTATCATGATATGGATAATGGCTTTCCAAGTGATAAGACCATGAAAGACATGAAAGCTATTGTTTCGTGGTATCGTGGGGCTAGCATGATTAACGCTAAACGCTATGCCTACTGGCTTAAAGACCAATTAACCCAGGGGATGCGTGTCTTGGTTTTTGGTAATTATGGTGCATTCCAGGATAGGGATTCAGGGGAATGGATGGATAACGAGATCTTGAATGTATTCTTTACTCCCTTTGGCCTAGAATTTAAAGGAAATTGGACAGATAGAAAATCTCTTATTCAATTAAAAAATATTCATTCATTATTAACGGTCAATAGAAACTCTTTCATTTTTCGAAACATAAATAATTACCTGCAATTCAGCTCTATTGAAGACGAGAATATGGATTTGGCAACAATCCAGCGCACAGATATCCCAGATAGCGAAAGTAGTGTCATTACTATTACAACACACGGAGCAATGGCTCTTGCTCCTTTTATTTGTTGGCAGCCTACGCCTAAAGCTCCTTTTAAGTATAGCTTTGAGCGTCGTCGCTTTCTTACGACAGCATTGCATTACAGAGGAAACCCTAAAGGAAAGAAAATTTTATGCCTTTATAAATCCGGTGATGGACAAACAAATTCAAACAATGAAATCAAATGGCATTTAGATAATATTATGATAAGCAAAGGCTATAAGCCAATTTATCATGATATTAGCCGCTCATTACCAAAAGAAATATATATGCCTCGAGTTGTCATAAGCTGGTTTCGTAGCCCAGACCTCAAAAATGCAGATACTTACCTTAATTGGGCCGGCTCACTTGTAGCTCAGCAGATCAAACTGATTGTTTTAGGAAATATGGGAGCTTTTAAGGAGAGAGGGACAGAAGAATGGTTGGATATGAAGAAAATCAATTACCTCTTTAACTCAATTGGAGTGAACTATGCTGGTCAATGGACCAATAATTCTAAGCTGATTAAATATGAAAGCCATTTACCGGGAGTCTTTAATTATTCTGTAGAACAAGAATTGAGTAAAATCTCTCATTATACATTATACCAGTCAATGCATAAAGACAGCACTCCTTATCTAACTCTATCGCGGAGTGATATTAAAGATAGTCAAAGTCACCCCATCATCGTTACTCCAGATGGAGCTTTTGCTGATGGAGCTTACCTCTTTATTACTAAAAACAAGAAGTATTTACCTCTCCTTGACCTCAAAAAATTTGTACTCCATGCTTTGCCATGAGAGCATGCAAAGTATTCATACTATTTTTCTCATTATGTCTGCCCTTAATTGCTCAAGGACGATTTGAACATATAAAGGATTATTTGGTTTATTACGGCCCTTGGGACCAAGGCAAAATCAAACAAGCATGGGAATCTCAAATGGTCGTTTTGCATCCAGGGCTTGGTGGTCGAAATATTAACAAAAAACTGATTCTGGATATCAAGAAAGGTAAGGACCAGATTTTAAACAGCAAAGATGATGTCCTTGTCTTGGCTTATATCAGTATAGGGGAAGACGCTTATATTGAAAGGGGGCTCAGAAGTTCTCAAGAGGGTTTTAATGGACCTGTTTACCGTGATGAGAATGGGAAATTTCATTATAGTCAAAATGGATTCAGAAACTGGTACTTGGATCAAATAAAGCTTCAGCGAGATGATCAAGATCAACTTATTTGGGGGGAGGGCGGAATGCCTCTTTTTGAACCTGGCCAGGATTCTCATCCAGATGAAAATGGAAAATGGCATAGTTACTACGTTAATGTGGCTAATACTCAGTGGCAAATGCGACTTAAATTATTTATGCATCGCTGGCTAAGAGAAATGAAATGTGATGGCTTGTTTCTCGATACTATTGACACCGCCTCACCTTGGGGAGCTTATGGTTGGATGCAAAAAGATATGGTGAATTGTATAGAAAATATACGATCCTGGTTTCCTCGTACACTCATTATGATGAACCGAGGGTTGTTTTTGTTTGATATATATGGAGAAACATTAGCTAAAACGGTCGATGGCGTCATGTTTGAAAGTTATATATCTGAGTGGGATTGGTATTTGCAGAAGGGCTTTCAACATCGCTGGTATTCATCTAATAAATTTATTCTGGATAATCATCTAAAAAGATATAATCAGGAAGACGGGTTACATATTTTCTTTCTTAATTATTTGAATAAAAATCAGAAAGATCTTAGTCATTATTACGCCGTTCTTAACCATCACACAGAAAGTTATAATTGTGCCCATTATATCAGTTCACCTGACTTACATACGCTGAATTCTCCATTCAGATTTCCGCTCTGTGATACAACTCAAAAAAAATTAACTGCCAGAGTTAAAAGCTCGGATATTATTTTGGATATTCCAAGTGAATTAGCCGGCAAAGGTGCTTATTCAACAATATGTGTCTACTTTGGGGAGGGTAGAATGCCGCTAGATGTTTTTGATCGCTCATCAATTCTTGATACTTCAAATAAGCTGCAGCTTCCAGCCTATAATGCTGGGCTTTATAGCGTAGAGATACTCAAACATGATTATACTGGAGCGATTCGTAGCCTATATTCTGCTGAAGTTGAAGTTCTTGAGCCACACCTCTTGAAAAGGGTTGCATCATTAGAAGTGCATCCATTGGATGGTGCCGTGAGACTAAAATGGCCTTCTTTAAGGAAGGCTGAAAAGTACCAAATCAATTATAACATGGTTGGCTCAGGCCAGCACAATCTTATTACAGTGGGGGGCAATACTCACGAGCATTTCATCAAACAGTTAGACAATGGAAAGACTTATGAGTTTTCAGTAAGAGGTGTTATGGGTGAGCTCACCGGAGCCTATTCTCAATCTGTCATTGCCACACCTATCGATACCACTAAACCTGAGCCGCCAGTTATCAAGAGCTATACTGTAGCTAATAAAAAGATAAAAATAAAATTTTCTCATGATTCACTTCATGATATAGTCGGCTACTATTTGTATATTTACCCCAAAGGCCTCACAGAGGGCTTTCCCCTTAAACTACCAAAATTTTCTAGAAGTTGGGAGGCGACAGTTGAAAAAGAAGGATTTTATAAGGTGAAACTATCTTCTTATGATGCGAACAATAATGAATCTCAACGCACATCCATAGAAAGCCTTGAAGTGAAATAATTCACAC
>JADGBV010000373.1 GCA_015231345.1 Planctomycetota bacterium | reverse complement strand
TAAGCGAATCTATATCTTGTACGCCTTTTTATAAACAATGCATACAAATCAATTACTTTATTACCGAGGAGAAAAAATGAGTAAAAATAAACTGATGCTAGCAACAGTCATTGGACTGGTAGGCATGTGTTCTATAGGCAGCCTGGATGCTGCAAAAAAAAACAAGAAAGACAAAGGAACAAAAGGTTCCAAAACGGCTATCAGTAAATTTGCTGTCATGGATGTGAACAAGGATGGATTCCTTGACCTTGAAGAGTTCCTGAAGAAAATCCCCAAGACAAAGAAGAAGGAATTCGAAGCAAAGTATAAGTCAAGCGATACTGATGGGGATGAAAAATTGAATAAGGAAGAATTTGTTTTAAAATACAAAGAATTGATACCACCAAAGAATAAAAAGAAAAAAACTAAGTAGGTTAATTTGAATCACGGAGTTCCTGAGAAATTGATTCTCCGTGATTCAATTTTGGTAAGTCATAACTCAAAGTTAATGGCACAAGATTAATTGAGCTAAATTATATCTTTTATGTCTTTTCTTTATAAAGGCATAAAAGATATGTAGTGTCTGAGGAGAACAAGAAATCTTCTGCAGTTACAACGAAAAAGTATAAGTGATGATTGTCGAATAAGTGATGACTGTCGAATAAGTGATGTCGAAAATGAAAGGTTTCGTTATAATGGTGTTTCGACAAAAAAACGAACATAACTTCTAAACCTTTCCTGATGCATTTTGCGAGAACATATATATTTCACCAATGCTTGAGCCCTTTTTGATTCCAATCGACAAGATTGAAATTCCCACAAATTCTCGTTCCCGACTTTACCCGACTCTAATAGGCCTTCAGGAGATTTTTAAGAGAAAGCCTGATATCGTAGATCTTGTGCTCAAAGACCTCCTTGCCGATTACAGTCATACAACAAATGACTTAATCGATCCTATTCTAGATGAGCTTATTGTCCCGAGACCTTCCCTTGAGGATCATGTGTCTGCCTCAGATTATGGCGTTCCAGGAATGACAGCATGGCAAACTCTTGTAGCTATTGCCCTACGTCAAGCTATTAATTACAGCCATGATGACCTCGAAGTAGAATTTAACCACAACGACCTTCTTAGGGAACTCCTTAGGATATAGACCATACTCTAGACGTCAATGTCGACCAGCAGCGCTTGATTTCTCGTGTAGGGTTTCGTTTGTAGTGACCGAAAAATGAACGACTCTGCTGATTTCAAAGGAAGTACGTCAAAATTGAGGGAGACTTGGGTTAACGGACATCTACTAACGATTCCTACTAAAATGAGGAGAACTAATTAGGCCTACGATTCTTACCTTTAACTTTTTGCATCAATGCTTTAGCTGAAGCATTCCCTTCACCTTCGAATACAGGTTCTTTTAAACCACTATTCCATGTTTTAATAATACCATTGAGCTCATGTACCCGTTCAGGCATCTGATCGTTTAAAATCTTAGTTTCACTGATATCGTCAGTTACATTGTATAGCTCAGGCTTACTTTGTTTATCAATAACCAGCTTGTAATCTCCGCGGCGAATTGTGTAACTGCCATAAGCATGCTTGCGCATAAACAACTGTTCGTGCGGTATCCCCTTGTTTTGTCCCGTCAAGAATGGTATAATATTAACTCCATCAAGCGGACGACCTCGATTCTCCGGAGCACCTGACAACTCGGCGATGGTTCCGAATATATCCAAAGATGACACAGGTTTATCATATATCGTATTTGGAGGGATCACCCCTTTCCATTGTACAGCAAAAGGCACGCGAATACCACCTTCCCAAGGATTTGATTTACCTCCCCGTAACGGGCCATTATTAGCTGTAGGCTTTTTCTTTACCTTCCCGCCATTGTCTGACAGGAAGAAAATAAGCGTATTTTCGTCGAGATTCTTTTCGCTAAGAGTATTTAGTAGGCGGCCTACATTATCATCAACATTACTGACCATTGCTGAATAAACACGGCGGTCCTTATCTTTTACATGTGAAAAACGATCGATGTACTCTTGAGGTGCCTGCAGAGGTGCATGAGGCGCATTATAAGAGAGAAAGAGGAAAAATGGTTTCTCTTTGTTGCGAGTAACAAAACTTATCGCCTGATCAGTAAACTCATCCGTCAGGTACTTAGACGGCAAAACTGCTTTATGATTGTGCAAAAGCCACGTTTTATATGCTTCTGCTGACGTTGGAGCTGAGTAAGGATCCTTAATTTTCAAATCCTTAGGAAAATACCGATGTCCGCCGTTAAGGTGACCATAAAACTCATCAAATCCGCGAGCAAGCGGATGTAGTTTATCTTTCACTGCCCCAAGGTGCCATTTTCCAATTATGCCATTGTAATATCCAACCGGACGCAGCGCTTCGGCAAGCGTCTTCTCTTCAAGTGAAAAGCCGACGGTTTCATCGTGAATATCATATGTAGGATTACCACAGAAACCGAAGCGATCCTGATAACGTCCAGCCATAAATCCTGCTCTGCTCGGGCCACAGGCCGGATAGGTCACATAAGCACTGGTGCACTTTGCACCTGACTTCGCAATACTGTCAATGTTCGGTGTGGGTATGGCAGCTTCAACTCCGTCTTGTACATTAAAACTGACGTCCGCATACCCCAGATCATCACACATGATGACTAAAAGATTAGGCTTTGACTTTGCCTGAACGTTCGCCACTCCACACAAAGCAACCGATAGTAAAAAAATCTTAATTATACTTTTCATCATCAAAACTCCACATTATAGATCATCATAACACACAATTCTTCTCACAAAGAATTCTTCGTTCCTTGCTGTTGAATCAATCATATTCCAGTCAAATTTTGAATTTTAGAGTACATTTCCTTCTTGAGCTCCGTGTACTCAGGGTTATCGGCAAGATTAGTCCACTCATTCGGATCTTTATGATGATCATAGAGTTCCTCTTTTCCGGTATTATATCGAATGTATCGCCATCGTTCGTTACGAACTGCCCAGTGTTGTTTTTTTATCTCATTATTCGAATCAGCACCAGCATAGATCATGGACAGCGCAACATCCGGTCCATCCCAGGTTCCATTTTCTGGGTTTTCTAAAAATGGGCGCACACTAAAGCCACCCAGCTCAGCCCCCTTTGCATTTTTCTTCGTATCACCTTTTAGATCGCATAAATCAATCAGAGTTGGAAATAAGTCGATCAGCGATACTGGCTGCTCCGCTACAGCACCTGCTTTCGTAACGCCTGGAGCTCGGACAATAAATGGAATGCGGGTGGATTCTTCCCATAATGTATTCTTGGCGATATAGTTTTTTTCACCCATATGCCAGCCGTGGTCACTGACAAAAATAACAATGGTGTTATTCTTCTCAGGACTCTTATCGATGGCATCAAGTACGCGTCCGATATTTGCATCGGCTGCAGCCACACATGCCAAGTATGCTTGCGTAAACTTTTTTAATCCCTCATCAAGGCTAGGGTATGATTCTTTGAGCATCCGAAAGTGCTTATGGCCCTTCTGTTCGATTTTTTTACCTTTCTTTTTCTGCGACTGGGCTTCTATAAAATGAGTGTCATTGTTATCATTGGCTTGTCGAACGGGTACTTTTATTGAGTCGAGAGGGAACATATCAAAATATTTTTTTGGGGCGACTAATGGAGTATGAGGGCGAATAAATCCGACGCCAAGAAAAAATGGTTTATCCTCTTTCTTAGCCGACAATTGCCTAATGGTATCGGCAGCCCAGTGTGCATTTTGTTCATCTGGAGTCAAATCTCGGTTGTTTTCATTAACATAATTCATTTTTTTTGTTATAGGTTTCCATCCAGTTTTGGGTTTCAGGGTATATACCCAACCAGCATCAGAGTTGTCACTTTCTATAAATGGCACATCTGACAGCGGGGCAAAGGAGCCGATAACATTACCCAAGTTCCTAAACGGTAGTGGTACAGATGGGTGGGCGACGCGTTTTTCTCCGTCGAATGCCATCGGCCCATAGTCTGCTTCATGCTTAAAATCCTGCCAAGTTTTACGTACATGGTGATGCATCAGCTTGCCGGATCCGATGA
>JADGBV010000372.1 GCA_015231345.1 Planctomycetota bacterium | reverse complement strand
GAGAGCGCTCTCGTTAAACTCAGAGGCATTATGGTTGGCGGAAGAAAGCTTTTTATTAATGAAGCTCGTGAGAAGAAAGCTAATCAGAAAAACGATATGATCTTACACGATTAGGAATTAATCTAGGCTATCTTAACTCGAACAGCTCTTCGGGGATTAAAGGTGGCCTCATAATTAATTTCGTCGCTACGCCTGCTGCTTCAGCGAGCTCTGGCTTAAGATCTTTAATGTGGCTCATGCTTTTTAAGAACTCACCCGTTCTTAAAAGCATCCTAAAAACATCCCCTTGGATATTCTTAAATAAGGGGCGGGATGAAAAACTATCCCAGTCATTAGCTTCTATCCATTGCTCTGCTACAACTCCAGCTCCAGGATTCCAGTTAATGAAAACAGGACGGCCTCTTTGTCTTTCCCATAAATTAGGAAATAACCACATGGGGTACAATTTCTTGGCAATATCTAAGTAAACACGTCTCCTCGATCCAATAAAATCAATATGCCCTGAGGCACTGACACTAGCAGCATAGTGGAGTAGATTAGAAGGGACAAGGCGGCCATTATCGATATCATGTGCGATAAGAAGCCCCATCTCATTATGAAAACGTTCAGCTATGCGACCCTTGAGGGTTAAAGAAAAGTCGTTAGAAAGAAACTCATTCATACGCAAATGCTTCACCATTTTCTGGAGAGGATTATACTTGATGCTTTCTTCGTAGACTTTGGTGCAAGACTCAATATTCTCACAAGTCCCACACTTGAATTCTTTTGCCAAGCGTTCTTGGCTCATATGAGCATAAACTCCTTGACGGTAGGGAGAGAGTTCGTAAGTGGGAGAGCCACATATAGCCTTGGCATCGCGAAACATGGTGGGATCGGAAAAGACCCTGTAGTTCATGCCATCGACATAGGAACTAAATGATTTCTCGCATAATTCTTCAAGAACCTCAACGCTATAGCGACTAAGAATAGAAAGTAAATTAACCGGAGAGACAAAGTTTTCTCTCACGATGGGTTCCGGATAGGCCTCGACTTTTTTAAAGGCATCGATATCTAAAATATCTTTACATGGGATTAGGTAGCCTTCAACATCAATACTCCTGCGACCAGCCCGGCCCCACATTTGTAGAATTTCCGAGGGAGCTAGCGGCTGCATATTCCCACCATTTCCTGGCCTGGAATACTCGGAGATAAAACAGGTTCTCACAGAAAAATTAACTCCAGAGGCTAGACTCATTGTTGCAGAGACAAACTTTAAATGGCCCTTCTTGGCTAAATGCTCAACGACTCGCTTTTCTGGAGGTAATAATCCGGAATGATGGTAAGCACAACCTTTACGCTCAATGAGCTTTTTCAAACGTAAGTTTAAAAAGGAAGCCTCATGGTGTTCACTGAGCAATTCTCTCATGCGCTTAGTCTCGGTCACAGTCAAATCAATCGCTTCATCAAAGACTTCTTCGCAGTCTCTACGTCTAGGCATAAAAAGCAGAACAGGAGTCATTTTCGCTCGATCAACAGCAGCAAATAAGGTTGAAAAACTACCGTAATACTCTGTGCCTGTTTTTTCAGACACTTCTTTTAGGCTATCCCAGTCCTCACTCTCCAGGAAGCCTTCTCCATAAGGAAAAGCGTAGCGCAGAGGCACTGGGCGAACATCTTCAGTAAATAAAGTGACTGGTCGATTTTTTATTTTCTCTAACCAAGCTCCTACAACAGGCCCATTAGCAACTGAACCAGAAAGGAAAATCATACGAGTATCGTTATGAGACATAATAATAGACTCTTCCCAAGCTCCGCCCCGTTCTTTATCGCCCAGGTACTGTGCTTCGTCAAAAGCAATCACTTGATAGGCATCAGGTCGGTCAAATAATATATTACGCACAATCTCAGTGGTTCCAACCACAATGGGAGCATCGGCATTTAGAGTGATATCCCCAGTATTAATCCCTACGCGCTCTCTACCGTACAGGTCGCAAAAATCAAAAAATTTATCATTTGCTAAGGCTTTAATGGGCACAGCGTAAAAGAGAGTCACTCCAGCCGGCAAATTCCTTTTTAGAAATTCCTCTACGATCGCTGTTTTTCCTGCGCCTGTCGGCGCTTGAACGAAAACATGCTCACCCTTTTCTAGAGCCTGAATAGCGCCTATTTGCCAATCATCTAAGACAAAACGATTCTCTGTGGAAGCCTCTTGAGTTATAGGTTTAACTCCATCAGCAAGCCTTTGAGCCGTAGAAATTGAGCGTTCAAGTAGAGCCTCTTCATGTTTTGCGTACTTTTTTAGTGCGCTTTCTTTTTGGTGATTTGCCTTTTCTAAGTATTCCTCCACTGCTTTTTGAAGCATTTTCTCTTTTTTGAGTAATTGGCCCATTTTATAAAGCTTACGAACCTGCCCTTTGCGTTTCTTTTTACGAAATGACTTCACCTTAATCTTCTTTAAAATCACTCCAATTGTCTCAGAGGGAACTTCATAAATACTCTCTAATTCTGCTGGAGTCACTGCAAGCTGGTTAAAAAAGGATTCGGTTTCATTTAAAATGCGCTTAACTGATTTAGCGCTAATGGTACTATTATCCTCTTTAATAAGCCACTTTTCTTTAAGCAGGCTATAAATCTGAAAGTCATAAAGGCCTAAAGTGTGTGCTAATTCAGACACTTCATAACTACGGTATTCAAGGTGAGCAGAGCACTCAAAGATTCCATTACGGAAAGAGGATAATATCATATTTTTTTAGTTATTGCTAAATAAAGCAGCAATTTCAAACTTTAAATTTTCTAGATCAGTGTCACTGTATGAGCTTTTCAGTTCTTCACCCTGAAACTCATGAATATGTTCAAAACTTTTCGTAATCACATTAACTTGGCTTGGATTTATTAAGTTCCATGGCAATTCTCGACTCTTAAGCCTTAGCAAAACAGAGACAACTTCAGAGGCCAGCGCCTTTTCTACCACTAATTCACCATTGTAAATAGAATAGACCATGACTTCAGGAGGCTGTTTGCAGACAAAAGCCACCACTCCACCACCACTTTTCAGGCCGGGAACGACCTTCGAAAATGTTTTCTGTAATTTATATTGATTTGATGATTTAAGAGTTTTCATAAGCAGTTTCTATAGTTTCTTAGATTTATGAGGTTGAGCAGGTATACCCACGACAGTCACGCCATTTTCAACCGACGAACTCACAACGGCCCCTGCGCCAACGACAGCATCTTCACCAATTGTCACACCCGGCAAGATTATGGCCCCAGCACCTATAAATGCGCCCTGACAAATTCGCACAGGCGCAACAGTATGAGAGGAATCATCATGTGCTAATATGGTCACCCTAAGAGCAACCACCACATCTTTTTCAATGGTGATGAGTTCTGGAAAAACATCATCAATATAAGTTTCTAGGCCTATAAACTTAACTTCAGGAGAAATATGATAGCCCAAATAGCCGTATAACTTCTTGCGTAAACGAAAAAAAGGCAATTGCGGCAATATTCTGCCTGCGATCTTCCTCAGCGTGAAGCGAGGCTGATCATAAGTTCCCACTTCTCTTTCATAAGTACAGCGATCTTTTCTTTGGCTCATGAATTATTCACCAGCAAAAAAGTCGCCAATCTCTTTTTGTAATCGAGAGAAAGCAGCTGGGCCTAGCAAAGGCACTTTAACTTTCACTTCTACTTTGCGGCTGATATTTTGAAAGGTTTGATACTCCTGCCCCTTCACTTTACTCACCTTCACCATGCGCAATTTTCTCTTACGAGCCATCATTAAACATAAAATAAATGTTAGAGGCTTCTCCCCTAACTCTTCATCATCTTTCCCACTGCGCAGGACTTGCCAAATTGCATCTTCAGAGAGGACAACTTTCTTCTTGCCTTTACTGACAATGTTGATGCGCCAGTGAGCCACCGCATCTTTATCGTCTTTTTCCAAACAATCGGCGCATAAATCATGCCTTACCCAACCTTCGCCCTCTGGAATCAACTGTGAAGTACAGACATCTCCGTCTTTAAAGCCCTTAGCACAGCTTGTACATTCACCTTTGCCTTTGGCAACTTTTAACAAT
>JADGBV010000371.1 GCA_015231345.1 Planctomycetota bacterium | reverse complement strand
ATGCCCGGAAGGCCAAGAATTTCTTCACGCCTGAAAGGCGCAGCTTAACTTGCTGCCGAAGTTACGGACAAGGCCCATTTTTCTTTAAATATGCTATTAACTTTCCCATATTGTCATCGATGCATTTAACCATACCGAAATACCAGGCATTTTGTCTCTGATCCTTTTCTTGAAATTTCTTAACGGAATTCTTCTTACCCTGCGAACACCATTTAGGTACTTTAGCTCCTTTTACATTCATACTTTTGGGGTCTTGAAATTTCATACCTGAATACATGGTATCGTAAGGGACACGCACTTGATTTGGCCCGTGAGGATCCGGAATGGAAAGCATAAGACAAAAAGGTTTGCCTTTATCCCTGTCAATTATATCAATAGTCTTATTCATCAGATAGTCAGTTGTGAAGTTTTCGGGGTCTGCTTGATTAATATCGAATGTATATTTGTTTTTAGATTCATTAAAAGAACCCACAAAAGAGACGCCATCGGGTGAGTCTGTGAGCATTTTCCAGTGGCCTCTGTTAATCATATACCTATTGTCTTCAAATCCGAACTTTCTTTTTGGAGCAAATCCCGGTTTATCATGACCGTCCAGATGCCATTTTCCGACATATGATGTTGCGTACCCATTGCGGCGAAAAAGCTCAGCAAATGTGACGATGTCGTCATTAAGAGGCATGTCATTTTTTGGAGAGCCCGTAACCTGAGGGTAGAGACCTGTTAACAAAGAGGCCCTTGATGGTGTACATACGGGCGAGGCAGCATAGTAACTCGTACAGATGGCACCTTCTTTTGCCAGTGAATCGATATTAGGCGTATCGACTTTTACTCCTTTTCCCCAAATATAGGCTTGATCCTCGGACATAAGATCACGATAACACCCTAGGGTTCTGAAATTGTGCTCATCGGTGTGGATAACAATCAAATTGGGCCTTTGAGTAGACTCCTTTTTTTGTGCGCTAATGGCTGGAGCAAAAAGAGTGATAGCAGTAAGAGCAGCACTCATGAGTTTGAGTAGATTTTTTCGTTTCATCATGGGAGCACCTTAGGTTTCAATGTAAGACTATATTTCTTTAACTGTTAAATCTATATTTTTTGAGATCAAGGAATCAACTTGAGCGTGAATGCAAAGGAAAGAGGAGTACTTGGTATTAGATACTTCTCCAAGGGACCGGCACCACAACTTGCATTACCAAGAGGGGCTTGACGATAATCAATATTCAGGTGCACTTCCTCGCGAAAGATAAGATCGAAGGGATGCTTAGCGTAGTCAAGATTACCAGTACTTACATGGCGAACAGAGGCTGAAAGGAGTTGTTCGCCCCACACTTTAACAGTAGTCCCAGAGTCATCCTCAAGGCTCAACCAACGAACATCTGTTTTATTTCCATTTTCTTGAGGAACGGGGTAATTAACGAATTGTTCTGCTACACTTCCGGAATATCTTCCTAAGGTAGTGCTGGTTTTGCGGTCACGATAACTCTCATGAGGTCCCTTGCCATACCACTGAAATTGATCAAAGCCTTTAGAGAGAAGCGCTTCATAGCCGACCCGCGTAAGCTGTGGTAAAGAACCTTCAGGACTAATGTGTGTTGCTATATGCACCTGCCCCGCACCATCAATTGAAATGGCTTCGTCCACCTGAAGAATATAATTCTTAAGGGTAGACTTAGCTGTTTTCGCTTTCCACCCACCTGTTTTCTTTAAATAGCTTCCATGGTAGACATTAGATATTGAAAAGATAAGGTGCGTGGGCTCTCTGGTCACTGATATCGACTTCAGCTCCTGGCGCAGCTGTCTAAAGGAGTCCACTTCTGTTTTCCTTTTTCGGTCATTATCAATAGTAGCACGACATAAACTCAACCTTGGCCCAGAGAGGAAGCACAATTTTCCTTTTACATACATTTTCCCAAAAGTAGCATCTACTTTATTCATAATAAGTGAAAAATCACCGCCTTCCACAATGAATTGATGCTGAGTTTCCACCACTTGTGGGGCGGGTCCAATAGGTGTAAATGAGTGAGCAGAAAAATCCCAGGGCTTAATAATAAATGAGTCTTGGGCAATGGCATAGCCTACTTTCGCCCAGGGCTTGGGGCTTCTCAGAACCGCCTTAAGCACCAAGACCATTTCCGAAGAGTCCTGCAAACCGTCCCAATAATGGGGAATATGGACAGATACTTTTTGTCTCGGACCAATAAGTGGCACTTGCAGACGACCACTTCCAATACGCTCACCATTCCGGCGCCATTCGTAGGTAAAGGAGAGATCAGAGGTATCTTTGAAATAGAATTTATTATGGAGCTCCACACGAAGCTTAGATGGATCAAGCAGTGTAAATGCGATATCCTGATAGGCTTTTTTTGTTTCGAGTGTTTTGGCATTTATACTCCTGTCAGCATTAATGATTCCATTGAGGCAGAAGTTTCCATCGTTGGGAGTATCGCCAAAGTCCCCACCATAAGCATAAAAGGCTTTACCGTCAGGTCCCATTTTCTGGATCCCCTGGTCAATCCAGTCCCATATACATCCACCTATCAGCTTTGGGTACTTTTCAAACACGTCCACATATTCCTGTAAATTCCCAACTCCATTTCCCATGGCGTGAGCATATTCATTAAGCAGGTACGGACGGCGATCTTGTGTACTTTTCCCATGAGCTTCAAGAGAAGCAATGGAAAGGTAGCGATTTTGAGGTGCAGCTCCCAGTGTGCCTCCGCCAAGAATATCACATGAGTGTGGATCTCCCATGAAGTGATAGTGGGTAGGTCGGGTACTATCACGCTTATGACAGAATTTATCCATGGCCAAGATATTCTCTCCATTACCCGCCTCATTACCATGAGACCAAATGATCACACATGGATGGTTCTTATCACGTTCCACCATATTCATCGCACGTTCCACATGTTGATCTTTCCATACAGGGTTCTTGGCCAAAGAATCTTTTCCATATCTCATGCCATGAGACTCAACATTAGCCTCATTAATAACCAACATTCCAAGTTCATCACAGAGCTCATAGAAAAAAGGATCCTGAGGAAAATGAGAGGTTCGCACTGTATTAATATTATGCTGTTTCATAAGAATAATATCTCGAGCCGTTTCAGCACAAGGAACACTCTTACCTTCTAGGGGATCGTGCTCTACGCGATTAACCCCTTTTATAATGATCGATTTGCCATTAAGCCATAGTTGTCCATCACGAACCTCAACTTCTCGAAAACCAACCCGACACATTAGCACTTCAGTAGTGACTTTCGTAGCATCTTTTAGAGAAATATAGAGTTTATAGAGATGAGGATTTTCATGACTCCACAAAGATGGCGATGCAACATCCATTTCTATAGGAATAAGCGTTTCACTTTGAGCAGATAGTGAGTGAAGCTTCTGTTCTTTTCGAGCCACAGTCGCACCAAGGGAATTCATCAGCACCAACTCAAGAGAACGCGATTTAGTCGTTTCTTCACCGTTCTTAATATGAACCTCGGCGGTGAGTCTGGCGTTTTCATAAGAATCATCAAGATCCGTTCTAACAAAAAAGTCCCTTATATGAACCTTGGGGGATGCAACGAGAGTTACATCTCTAAAGATCCCCGACATACGCCAGGTATCTTGATCTTCCAAATAACTTCCATCGCACCAGCGAAAGACCTGGACCGCGATGGTATTTTCTCCTTTCTCGAGGTATGATGTTATTTTAAACTCTGCAGGGGTTTTGCTTCCTTGGCTATATCCCACGGAGCGCCCATTAACCCACAGGTAAAATGCCGAATCCACTCCAGCGAAATGAACAAAAATCTCTCTTCCCTCCCAAGTGTATGGAATATCGAAGGATCTCAGATAAGAACCAACTGAATTGCCATTTTCACCCTTTATGAAAGGGGGATTTTTCTCGAAAGGGTAATTAATATTCGTATATATGGGCGTGCCATAGCCGCGCATTTGCCAACAGGAAGGGACGTCAATCGTTTTCCAGCTGGCAGTATCAACATTTTTACGGTAAAAATCCATAGGTCTCTCTTCCGTAGTTGGAGACCAATTAAACTTCCATCTTCC
>JADGBV010000370.1 GCA_015231345.1 Planctomycetota bacterium | reverse complement strand
CCGAACATAATTGGCAAGCAGATGATCAGATTGTTATTTGGAAAAGAGGCGCACAAGATACTCTCTACTTTGAAGAGGGCTCAGGCCTTGAGGTCCTTAATATCACGGTAGACAGCTCCCCCCACTACGCCATTAAATTACGCGGAATCAGCAACATAAATATCGAGAGCTGCCAAGTCACTCCAAAGCAAGGAGCCATGATCTCAAGCTGCGCTGATGGCATTGATGTGCAGCAGTCTAAAAATATCTCTATCACAAATTGCAAACTCATTGCAACAGGAGATGATGGCATATCCCTTCTAAATCACAAGCATGGTCACAATGGCCATTACTTAGAAAATAAATTCCAAGAACCATACCCCGCCAGCAACTTGAATGCAATATTGGAAAATAATACGATCATTGGCGGTAACAGGAATGGCATTCTTGCTCTATGCAAAAACCTTGTCATACGCGCTAATATCATTAAACACGTCAGACAATATGGAGTCAAATTCACTTCAAGTAATGTTAAGATCGTCAACAATCAGTTCGAAGAGCTTGGCTCATTTACAGCTTACAAACACATTAAAGATGAACTTAATACTGGAATTATTTGCTCCGACGAATGGAAGCAAACAAATATATTAATTCAAGGCAATGAGTTCAAGAACTGGCATCATATGCCAGGAATCATGCTTAAAGCAGTTCGCAATGCAGAAGTGATTGCAAACACCTTTGTTTTAGAACACTCAAGCCCGCAACATAACCCAGGTTTAGAAACAGTAAAAGCCATTGTGATAGGAATGGGAGAGTTTAATGGCCACTTATTGCCCTGTGAGGATGTGATTCTAAAAGATAATATCTATCAGTCAGAACTTTGGTCTGAGAAGAATCATGCGACTTTCATTCAAGGACAGCAGAACCGCATTCATATACAAGATTAATATGAGAAAGTGGCAATTGAAGCTCTAAAAATATCAGAGGTTTCATATTGACATCAATTGCAACATGATTACAATAGGAATCAATATGAAAAACATATCCAATTTACCTCTTGTTTTATCCGAAATATCTGAAAAGGTAAATGGAGTTTTCCGCAGAAGTGATTTGGCTAACCTATTCTCTACAAGTAGTAATGATACTTTATCAAAAAGAATACAATTTTTAATTAGAGAAGGACACCTAAAAAGAGCTATTCAAGGCTTCTATTATACGCCTGACGCGAAGATCATGGACTTAGCGCAAAGAATTTTTCCTGATGGCTACTTCAGCCTAACGACAGGCTTGTCACTCAACATAATGATAGGAACTCGACCCACCAGAAAGATCACAATTGTAACAGCACGACCACGACCCAAAACCTTTCATTTTGACATTGGCTCCGTTCAGATGAAAAGAATAAACAGTGAATATTTTTTTGGATTTAGCAAAATAGGATATCATAGAATCGCTACCCCTGAGAAGGCTTTTATCGATTCTTGCTATTATTATTTGAAAAAAGAAACATTCCCATTCGATCTTTCCTCTGATGTTAGAGTTGATCATCTCGATATCGCTCTTTTAAAGGAGATGCTAAAGAAGTATGCGAATAAACGGTTTGTACAATTCACATTAAATATGGTAGAAGAGAATGGAAGAAAAATTAGATAAGGCACTACTGAGAGCTATTCAAGCAATTTCTGAAAAATTTGGCCCTACTGCTGTTCTAAAAGGCGGCATGGCATTAAGGCTTCAAGGAATTCCTCGCTCAACCATAGATGCTGATTTTTCATTTAAGCCATTTAAAAAGAAAACACCTTTCACCAGCGATTTAGTCTCACTTATGAACCACATATGTGATGAAACAGTTAAAGTTGCTTCAGATTCTAAAAAATTGCAAGTTGTGGGGATGATTGAGGGCACTCAAATATTGATTGAAGCCTCTGCCCTGGCTGAAGATTTTGATTCAGAACCACTAGACACTACTGAAATATCTAATCATTATGACCTTCCTCCATCAATCATTTCTATCATGCCAAATAGCATGGCATTTTCGAATAAACTTGGCGCATGGTATGACAGGAGATTATCACGTGACCTCTATGACATATATGTTTATTATGATATATTAAAAATTCATCCAGACTATGATATTTTAATAAATCGCATTCTAAAACCCAATTTCACTAAACTGGTCAAAATCAAACCAAAGCTAAGTTCAATAGATGCTTTTACCGATTTTATTAGAGACCAATGTAGCACAAAAGGAGATTTGGAAATAGAGAATGAACTTGAAGGTATAATAGAAGAAAGAGAGCGAAGAGGAATAGGAAAGAAAATCACAACTACAATTCGTAGGATGTCATTAGACTAGAGTTTCTTCCAGAAACTCTACGAATTGATCCCCACACCACCATTAGCCAACTTTCTCATATAACAGTTTATTCTACATGTCACCAAAAAGTCTACCCCTTGAGGGGTAGACCTTTATTAATTGAATACTTCTACAAAGAATCTCTAAGTCAACTTCTTAGTTTTCAGACCTAACTTAGCCATAATTTGCGGAAAATCGCCTAAATCAAGAGGCACCATCACATCTTTAGTGTCATGAGCCAAGTTACCCATAGACTTGATATATTGCTGAGCTAAACGCATATTAATAGCATCTTCGCCGTGCTCTTGTGTCAATGCAACAGCAACTTTGCTGATGGAGTCTGCTGTCGCTTTTGCCAAAGCTTCAATTTCTTTCGCCTTACCTTCTGCTTCATTGATGCGCTTTTGCTTCTCACCTTCGGAGTGATTGATTACCTCGGTCATCACACCTTCGGAATCATTAATGCTCGATTGGCGTTTGCCTTCTGCCGTAGCAAGCATGGCTCGTTTTTCTCGCTCTGCTGTCATTTGCTTTTCCATTGCATCACGCACTGTATTAGGTGGGACAATATTTTTCACTTCATAACGGTGCACCCTAATTCCCCAAGAGTCAGCAACTTCATCCAAAACTTCTACTACGCGGGCTGAAACGAGCTCACGTTCTTCAAAGGTTTTATCAAGCTCAATCGTTCCAATCACTGACCTTGTTGTTGTCTGAGCCAATTGTATGGCTGCGTAACGGTAATCTGTAATTCCATAACTGGCTTTTACAGGATCATCAATACTAATGTATATAATACCGTCCACCTCAACTTTCACATTGTCCAGAGTAAAACACTCCTGTGGTTCAACAGCAATTGTCTCTTCACGCAAATCAAGCGTAAAGGCAGATCTTTCAATAAAAGGAAGCAGAATATGGAATCCAGGTTGAAGGGTTCGCGAATAACGGCCTAGTCTTTCGACAATAATAGCCGTTTGTGTCGGCACCATTCGAATAGAAAAAACAAGTTTTGCCAGGACGTATAAACATATAAGTCCAATGATTATCTTAGCTACTAAATCGACGATATCCATAATTATTTTCCTCCTTGAGCTGCTGCTGTATACATAGAAAAAAGGCTTTTAATATTTGCCATATCTCCCGGAAGAACGGAGACTTGAGCTTTATCGATGATATTTCCGTATTCATGGATGAATTGTTCAAGCAACTGTTTCTCAACGGCCACAGCTCCGCCGGCTTCTTGTATAGCAGAAGACACCATACAAACCCCATTGGCTGTTGCCTCAGCAATCAATGAAATTTCAGCAGCTTTACCTTCCGCCTCATTAATACGCTTCAATTTCTCACCTTCAGAGTAGTTGATAGCCTGAGTTCTTTCTCCTTCTGAAATCATAATACGAGCTTCTTTAGTCCCTGTTGAAAGAGTAATCTCCGCTCTTTTCTGGCGTTCAGCCTCCATTTGTTTCTCCATTGTATCTTGCACCGTACGCGATGGGTTGATATTCTTAAGCTCATAACGAAGAACTTTAATTCCCCAACTGTCAGAAGCACGGTCGACCTCTTTAACTATTTTTTCATTCAGGGCATCACGTTCTGAAAAAGTATCATCCAAAGTCATTTTCCCTAGCTCTGAACGCATTGTCGTTTGTGCCAAATTCACAGCAGCATTCTTGTAGTTACCGATACCATAACTTGCCTTATATGAATCGATCACTTTTATGTAAATCAGCCCATCTA
>JADGBV010000036.1 GCA_015231345.1 Planctomycetota bacterium | reverse complement strand
GCTATAAGGAGCTAGAACCTGTCTTTTTGGAAAAAATTGAAGAAGACAATCAAAAAAGGGGCATTCAAAGCTAAGGAGGAATTATGATTGAAGATGCGATGATTATTGCCGGTGATGCATACCGGGATGCAACGAAACGTAAAGGAGTTGTCTATTTCCTTTTGGGAATAGCTATTCTTCAGGTTGGCGTCTTCTCTTTATATGAAGAGATTAGTCTTGGAGTGGCTGATAAACTGGTGAAGGATGCGGCCGTGGGCATGCTTTCTTTGGTGGGTATTCTATCAGGCTTAACTGTGATTTTTCAGGTCCCGCGGGAATTACGGGAGCGCACAGCTATGACTCTTTTTGCTAAACCTCTAGGGCGGGAAGCTTACCTTCTAGGTAAAATGATTGGCGTATCTGGGTTAGCGCTGCGTAATATGATCGTTGTAGCATTAGGATCGCTCTTCATTTTGAATACCCAAGGTCAGTTAGGTGACTCTTCTTTTGTCAGAAGCTTTTTTGAATCAGGCTTGCTGAGTTTTGTAGGTGTGATTGATATTGTTGCTATTGCTCTTCTTCTGTCCATCTTCCTTTCTGAAGGCGTTTCTATTATAGTGACAGCCGTTATTTTTGTTTTTGGTAATGCTCTTTATATGCTCGCTAATTCCTCTGCTGGCGTCGCTAGTGTTGCTACGATTGCCAAATATATATTACCCAACTTCTATCTGCTCGATATTAAAACTGAGGCTGTGGCTGAATTGAGTTACTCCCCAGAATATATTGGCTTATCGTCAGCGTATGGTTTGTCTTATGCTGTAATGATCATGGCCTTGTCTGTGATAATCTTCAAGAAACGAGATCTATAATTAAAGGAGCAAAAATGAGTGGAGCAATGAATTATATCATTTTTCTCGCAGCTGCAGTGCTGATGGTCTTTACATCTCAGCAGAGTGAGCAAAAACGTTTAGCCGATCGTCAGAAAGACGTGGGTGAAATGTACGTTAAAAGGGATAAGATGCTGACGGGAGGCTTTGATGCTGTCTTGGCTGATTTTACGTGGATGAAAACAAATTTGCGTCGCCGCCCTGATCAACCCAAAAACTTAAGTGAAGAAGAGAAAAAAGAATTTCGCAGGAAAGTCGCTCAGCGAGATTATGTGGGTTATAAGAAAGTCTTGGAACTTGACCCTACATTCAAAAAAGCTTACGACTTGGCCATATCGCGTTTGATGGATGACCTTCCAGATGAAGCGATTGGTTTGGCAAAAATGGGTCGACAGTACTGTTCTGATGACGCTAAAGAGTTTAGTGAAATTGCAGGTTATATTGCTGCAAAAGTCAAAAAAGACAACAGTGAAGCTTTGGGCTTTTACCGTGATAGCGTTGAAGGCGGACCGAGAAAGGATTTTATTGGTCGCATGTACCTAAGAACAAAACTCCGTCTAGCCAGCATTGACCCTTATGCAAAAGACCTGAAAACTCAGAAGAAGATCATAGAAGAGTATCATAAAGTTTATAAGGAATTTCTTGTAGGCCCAGATGATATGGAAGGCATGGAGGGGATGGAAGGTGCTCCGTCTGACGAGTACAATTACGATGGCGAGTCATGGGTTTTGCCAGAGCTTGAAAAACACCTCAAGAACTTTTTGCTTAAGTGCACTTTAGAAAAGCATGACCTCACTGAGAAAGATATTGAGTCAGTGCGCCAGATTTACCGTTCTCTTAAGAAATCTGAATTCGTTTGTGGTCAGTGCTATTCTGAATATGAAGCAGGAGATGACTTCTGCTCTTCTTGTGGCCATGGTTTGAAAAAATTTGGTGCTTGCAAGAAGTGTAGTGTCGTTCTTAAAGGTAAATTTTGCCACTCTTGTGGTACTGAGGCCCCTAAAGAAACAGTGAGAAGTCGCTCTTCACAGGCGCTCTAATATTAAGATGTCATCCATCTGGGTGATCTGCGAAGCTGCTTCGCTGCAAAATATAAAGCGGCCTCCCAGCATGGGATTATGGCTGGGAGCCGTTGTTTTAATTTGGGCCATGGTTGACCCTATGGTTTCAGAAGCGGATTTAGCTCGTGGGGATATGTACCCCACAATGTTGGCTTTGGGGGTGAGTTTAGTGGCAATGCTCTTTGCCGTTATTAACGAAGTCTCTAAAGAGGTGAGTGTTCGCTTTCATTTGCTTATTCTCAGTAAGCCTATTTTAAGGTATGAGTATCTCCTAGGGAAAATCCTAGGAGCTTACCTTTATAGTTTGATTTCAATGATTGTCTTTTGTTTGACGGCTTATATCGCCATGACCTTGCAGGTCTCATATGAAGTCCCTATTTGGGCAAACTTGCTTAGGCCCATTATTCATTTTAGCATGTATTTGTGGATTTTCTCCCTCGTTGCCACAGTGGTTGCTCTTTTTGTTTCGGAAGCTTTTTTCTTAATCATCATCACTTTGGGCTTGGGTGGCTCTTATGTGATCGGCCTGATTCCTTCTCTTCAAGGTCAAGCGGAGTTTAACTCATTAGCATTCCTCGTCCTCAAGGGCGTCTATTTTATTTTCCCTAACTTTCAGTATTTTGCTTCAGCAAATTTTGAAACTTATAATTGGATGATTCCCATTCTTACATTTATTTATGCTGCTGGGTATACAGGCCTAATTTTGCCTCTAGCCATAAGAAGCTTTAATAAGAAATCTTTCCTCTAGAGCCTCTCGCTTTTTTCATCAGCTTAAGGGCGACTTTTTTATCCCGGCCTGGTTTCTTTTTGGATATTGCTGATACAATTCTGGCCTAAATTGAAACAGCATTTGAGGAAGCAATGAGGATTACAGTAGTAGGGACAGGTTATGTAGGCTTGGTGGCAGGAGTCTGCTTTGCTGAGTCAGGTCATAAGGTCGTCTGTGTTGATGTTGATGAATCGAAAATTGCCAAGCTTAAAAGTGGCGTTGTGCCCATTTACGAGCCAGGTTTAAGTGAGCTCATGCAAAATAATACTAATTCTGGCCGTTTGGTATTTTCCACCTCCTTGGCGGATAATATGCCCGAAGCTGAAATTATCTTTATTGCCGTGGGCACCCCAATGGGGGCTGATGGTAGCGCTGATTTGCACTATGTCTTAGAAGTCGCTGCAGAAATTGGCGAGAACCTTAATGGCTACAAAGTTGTTGTCGATAAGAGCACTGTGCCTGTGGGCACTGCCGATAAAGTCAAAAAGATGATTTCTTCTAAGAGCGATATGCCTTTCGATGTGGTTTCTAACCCCGAATTTTTAAAAGAGGGCGCCGCAATACAAGATTTTATGAAACCTGACCGAATTGTTATAGGCACAGAGTCTAGAAGAGCTGAAGAGTTAATGCTAAGGCTTTACGATCCTTTCGTGAGGACTGGTGCTCCCATTTACTGCATGGATGTAAAATCTGCTGAAATGACAAAATATGTCTCGAACGCAATGTTAGCAACGAAAATCAGTTTTATGAATGAAATGGCTCGCTTAAGTGATGCTGTTGGAGCTGATATTACTAAAGTGCGTAAAGCTGTAGGAGCTGATTCGCGTATAGGTACATCTTTCCTTTTTCCAGGCGTGGGCTACGGCGGCTCTTGTTTCCCAAAAGATGTTCGTGCCATTGAAAAAACAGGTGTGGAAAATGGCTTACCCATGAGCATTATGAATGCTGTTGGTGAAGTGAATGAAAATCAGAAAAAGTTTCTAAATGAAAAGATAAGCGCTGTTATGGGTGATATTAAAGGCTGTAAATTCGCTATTTGGGGCTTATCATTCAAACCACAGACTGATGATATGCGCGAAGCTCCTAGTTTGACCATTATCAACTTCCTTTTAAGTCAAGGTGCCCAAGTGGCTGCTTATGACCCCCAAGCCATGGATGTGACTAGGGAACACTATTTTCAAGATAAAATAGAATATGGTGCTGGCCCTTATGATGTCGTGAAAGATGCCGATGCTCTTATATTAGTAACTGAGTGGAATGAATTCCGAGTGCCAGATTATATAGACCTAGAAAAACTTATGAAAGGCAGGCGGATTTTTGATGGTCGCAATATCTACCTAAGAAGCGAAGCTGAAGATCATGGCTTTGAATATTATGGGGTAGGTTGTTAATTTGACCCCTTCCTCTCAAGTTGAGATCTTTCTTACGGAGGACAGCTCAATTCAAGAGAAGGACCTGGATCTGTCTCAGCTCAGCTCTTCAGCTAGGAATTTATTACTTCTAGCAGGAGCCGAGGGCTCTTTTTCTTTCGGCGTCAAAATATGCCAAGGTGAAGAAATGAAAGAGCTACATTCCCAATATATGGGTGATGATAGTGAAACTGA
Source organism: Planctomycetota bacterium (assembly GCA_015231345.1). Lineage (GTDB taxonomy): Bacteria > Planctomycetota > JADGBV01 > JADGBV01 > JADGBV01 > JADGBV01. The sequence continues at coordinate 12,863 of JADGBV010000036.1, read as the reverse complement.
TGTCATGTCTTTTGATGCTGATGAAAGTGAAAAAGACCAAGGTTATTTAGGGGACGTCATTGCTTGCTCCTCAGTTGCAGAAAAAGAAGCAAATGCTCGTGGGCACGGCTTTTTACAAGAGCTACATTTCTATATATTACACGGTTTTTTGCATCTATTAGGTTATGATGATGCAACAGAGGCTGACCGCGAACATATGCTTAATTTACAAAAACAGGCCATGGAGAAGGAGGGAGAGTCTCTAAGGTCTTAATGGAAAGTATGTTATCAAGCATTCTCGCAATCTTCTTTTTTTTCATCTACGCACTCTTGGCTTTACTGGGAGACTCTCTGCGTTTTGCTAGTTTAGGCTTCATTAAAGCCAAACTTCAAAAGCGCATGAGTCATCAAGGAAGTGATCAGCTTGATGCTCTTTACCTCAAGATGGAAAGGTACTTTAAAGATGAAGGGCGTAATTTAAGAGAGCTCGAATGGGGGAGTTATGGCTTCCTCTTTTTGTCGCTTTACTATAGCGTACAGAGTATGGAGGTCATGGCTCATGCAGAGTCGTCATCCGAATTAGTGTTTTATTTTGCTCTGGTATCCTTTTTTGTGGTGGGTCTTTTTATTCGGGTTTTTTCTGAACCTTTTGCTGAGGCTATTCTTATCAAATTATACGCTTTTTGGCGTATGGTGCATTTGCTTTTCTTTCCATTAACTCAAACAATCAGTGCTCTTCAGATTTTAATTGTCAGGATTGCAGGTTTAGAGCAGGAGGAAGAGGAAGAAGAGACGGAGCAAAAGATTCTCGATAGTATGGAAGATGGCAAAAAAGCTGGCGTCTTTGAAGATTCTGAAAGAATCATGATCGAGAATATTATAGAATTTAAAGACCGGGATGTGGGTGAAGTGATGACTCCGCGTACAGAAATGGTCGCTGTCGAATTGAAAACAGGCATTCATGAAGTTATTCAGAAAATGCACGAAGAAAACTATTCGCGTATTTTAGTTTATGAAGATAACCGTGACAACATTGTCGGCTTTGTCCATGTGCGTGATCTTCTTCCTTACTGGAATATTGAAGAAAGCGACTTACCTCCTTTAGCGAAAGTTTTACGTGAGCCCAATTTTGTGCCAGATACAAAAAAGATTCGTTCTCTTTTTCAGGAGTTCAAGTTAAATCATCGTCATATTTCTGTGGTTCTCGATGAATATGGCGGCACAGCTGGTTTGGTGACTTTGGAAGATATTCTAGAAGAAATCGTCGGGGAAATTATTGATGAGCATCAAGACGAAGAAGATAGTCTTTATGAGCAACTCAGTGAAAGAGAAGTAAAAGCGAATGCTCGTTTGAGAGTCTTAGAACTAAACGAAATATTATCTTTGGAAATTGAGGAAAACGACAATTACGACTCCGTTGGAGGCTTACTCATCTCCGAGCTTGGACGTATTCCCGCACAAGGTGAGCAAGGGGTTTTAAAAGAACATAAGATTGAATATCAAGTTCTTGAGGCGAATGAGCGCAGAATCGAAAGTCTCATGTTCAGGAAGATTATTGAAGAGAGTGATGGTTAAATGAGATTACTCCTTCTGATCATTTTCCCCGTAACGCTTTTATTCATCTTTGGCGGTTGTGGTAAAGAGAGTTCTGAGCTTCCCTTAGATGCTCCTAAATCTTGGTTGGGCCATCATGTAATGGAACCAGGAAAGAAATCATACCGCTATCAGTTTGAGAATTTATCCACGGGACAATTAACCTCAAAAATGCCTGAGGGTGCCAAGTACCCTGAGCGCCTCAAAGACAGTATTTGGCAGTCGACGACCAAAGGGGAATTGAATTTTCAGTTCCAAAGCTATCAAAGTCATAAGAAAAGACCTGAACCATTGGCCACTTTTCAATACACCTTGCGCGATTTATCCTTTGCTGAATCCACCTCAAGCGACGGTGGTCTGTCTTGGTCTGAAGAATATAACGATGAGGATGTTGTGAAAATGACTCAGCAAGACCTGAGTCGCGATGATGCCATGGGTGAAATGTTAGGTGACCCTCGTGATCATTTTCTACGTCGTCATAGTTTGGCTCAGTTTTTGCCCAATGGAATCGCTGCTAAAATTAATGGCAAAGTATTACAAAGAGCCAATTATATCGATCGCAAATTTGATACGGCGAGCATAGGTCAGTATTTTTTAAAAGGAATTCCCGTTGAGGAAATCGCCCACCGCATTGGCATAATGACTTTGCCGAAAAAAGGTGTTGTCGATGGCTTAAGTTGGCAAGTGCCTCTGGAGTGCTTTGTGGTCAGTTTGGAGAAAGGGGCTGCTAAAGATCAAATGACTTGGACTTATGTTTCCAAGCTCAATCATGAGGGAAAAGAAGCTTATGTCTTAACTTTTAAGGCACAGCAAAAGATATTACGAGGTCGTAGTGTTGTGTCGGGGGCGGAAGTTCGTGGCTGGTTTTATGACTGTCAGGGAAAAGCCATTGTTGAGAAAGATACAAGTATGCCCATCGAACTTGAAATCAGAGAAAGTTCTGGTTGGGTCGATAGCCATGATTTTCAAATAATCGGTATTCCTAAAGAGAAACATCATACCATTCACCATTATAAAAACACCTGTACTTTAAAGCGCTCTTGACCATCCGGAGAGTTACTCATATTCTTCACCTATCATGATTGAAAAATTCGAATACCTACAAAAAATTCCTGACAGTATTGACTGGGCACTCAAGAAGGTTTTCAAGCCGAGAAATGAGCGTGTTCTTCGTGCCATATGGCCCATTATAGAGCAGATTAACTCTTTTGAGCCTTCCATGCAGGCTCTTTCTGACGAAGAATTGAAAGGAAAAACGGAGTCCCTCAAAGCGCAGCTCGATGGGGGTAAAAGTTTGGAAGATATTCTCCCTGAAGCTTTTGCCGTGGTCCGTGAAACCAGTGTGCGTGTCCTGGGAATGCGCCATTATGATGTGCAAATGATTGGTGGGATTTTATTGCACCGAGGCACCATATGTGAAATGATGACTGGTGAAGGTAAAACTCTTGTGGCAACTTGCCCGACATATCTCAATGCTCTTTTGGGTAAGGGCGTGCATGTGATTACTGTGAATGATTACTTGGCTTCTCGTGATAGTCAGTGGATGGGGAAAATACATGAATTTCTCGGCCTTAGTGTGGGCTGTATCCAAAGTAATATGGAAGATAGTGCTGAAAAACGTAATATGTACGCTGCCGATGTTACTTACGGAACGAATAATGAGTTCGGTTTCGACTATTTGCGTGATAACATGAAAGTTCATGTTGAAGAGCTGGTGCAGAGGCCTCTTAGCTACTGTATTATTGATGAGGTGGATAGTATCCTTATCGATGAAGCCAGAACACCGCTTATTATCTCCGGACCTGCAGAAGAAAGTGACGAAAAGTACATTCTCTGTAATAATATGGCTAAGCAGCTAAGAAAGGAAGAAGATTTTACTATAGACGATAAAGAGACCTCAATTACGCTAACTGACCAAGGCGTCAAACACTGTGAGGAAATTCTCGGTGTAGATAACCTCTATTCAGGTAAACATATGGAGCTTCCTCATTATATTAATAATGCTTTAAGGGCTCATCATCTTTTCAAGAAAGATAAAGATTACGTGGCTCAGGGTGGAGAAGTTGTGATTGTGGATGAACACACCGGTCGTTTGATGACCGGGCGCCGTTGGTCAGATGGCTTGCATCAAGCTGTGGAAGTGAAAGAAGGCTTGCCTCTCAAACGTGAAAGTCAGACTCTCGCGAGTATTACCTTTCAGAACCTCTTTAAATTATACGATAAAATCAGTGGTATGACGGGTACTGCCATGACTGAATCTTCAGAGTTTTTGAAGATTTACAGCTTAGATGTTGTTGCTGTTCCTCCGAATCGTCCTTGTCAGCGTCTGGATCAGGCTGATTTAGTTTTTGGTACGGCCAAAGAAAAATATGATGCCATTATTTCCGAAATTAAAACTCGACATAATAATGGGCAGCCAGTACTTGTGGGTACGGCGACGATTGAAACTTCTGAATTGGTTGGCCAATTACTCGTAAGGGAAAATATCCCTCATGAACTTTTAAACGCCAAACAGCATAAACGTGAGGCTTTGGTTGTGGCTCAGGCCGGTTCAGTCGGCGCTGTGACAGTGGCGACCAATATGGCTGGTCGTGGAACGGATATTGTCTTAGGGGGCAATATCGAAGTTGTTGTGAAAACGGAATTAGGTCCAGAAGCTTCCGAGGAAGAAATAGAAAAACAAATAGAAGAGCGTAAGGCTTCTTATGCCGAGGCTCAGAAAAAGGTTTTGGAACTAGGTGGCTTATATGTTCTTGGTACGGAGCGTCATGATGCTCGCCGTATTGATAATCAGCTACGTGGTCGCTCCGGACGTCAAGGTGATCCGGGAGAATCTCGCTTCTACCTCAGTCTCGAAGACGACCTGATGAGGCGTTTTGCTCCTCCATGGGCAACTAAATGGATGCAAAGAACGGGCCTGAGTGATGGTGAGCCCATTGAGCACTCTTTGATCACCAAGTCCATTTCCAATGCACAGAAGAAAGTGGAAGAATTTAACTTCGATATTCGTAAGAATCTACTGGAATACGATGAAGTGATGAATGAGCAGCGTAAATTTATCTATGCCATTCGAAATCGAATTTTACATAACGAAAATGTCAACGATATCATTTATAAATGGATCGAAGATTGTGTCGACGCTAAAGTCGATCAATTATTAACCGACTTGCAAATTGAAGATGATACAGCTAAAGTAGAAAAGGATTTCCGCGAATGGATAGAGCGTTGTTTTATTGAACCTCTTAAATTCGAAGGCTCTTTTGTTGGCACTAAAGCTGATGCCATCAAAAAGGTCGTGATCGACGCTTTCAAAGATATATACACCAAAAAAGAAGGAGCCTTGGGCGAAGAAACCTGCCGTATGCTTGAACGCTACATTATGCTGCAGACCATCGACCATCAGTGGAAAGATCACCTCTATAATATGGACCATGTGAAGGACTCCATTGGCTGGCGTGGTTATGCTCAGGTTGACCCAAAGGTTGAATATAAGAAAGAAGGTTACCGTATGTTTGCTGATATGTTGTACTCCATGAAACACCAGGTGACTGAACTTGCTGTAAGAATGAGTATTGCCAATTCAAACGAGGAATTAGAAGTCGAAGAGGTTTTCCATGAAGGCAAAGCTGTGCACCGCGATGCTGGTGTGGTCAGTCAAGGAGATGTCCCTCAGCCTCAGGCAATGGAAACAGATGAACCTCCCGAGATCACCAAGCCAATTGTGAATGCTGAACGCAGAGTGGGCCGCAATGATCCTTGCCCATGTGGAAGCGGCAAGAAATTTAAGCAATGCTGCGGAAAAACTTAATAGTTAATAGCCTCAGGGGCTAATACCCTTGAGGCTTTAAGAATAAGTTCGTCTCAGGGGCTAATAGCCGTAATGTCTTGAAAATAAGCTAGTCTTATTGGCTTTTGCCCTTAAACTCTTAATTGCCCTTAGAGGTTAAGCCTTTTGGGCGGCCCCTGCTAAAAGCTCCTTATTCCTGAAAGCAAAAAAGACCTCAGTCATCACAGGAATGCCAATAAGAGTAAAGCTCACAGGGTGAAAGCGACTAGGCGCTATCATTAAGCCTAGACCACTTAGCGGAGGAATGAAGTCAGGCGCCACTCCGAGCCTGACATAAAACTGCCAAAGCACATCCAAACTCAGAAGAAAGTAAGCGGCAAAGGCAGAGCTAAAAAAGCGAAAAGAAAGCCGCTGCACGAAAAAAGCATGGCAGAGGCTAAGGCTGACAATGCCTATGCTCATGAATGAGTTTGGATGAAAAGGCAGTAAGCAAAATAGCAATGCAAATTGAGCAAGAAGAATATCCAGTGGCCACTTTTCTCGCAGAAACATTAAGCTCCACACACTCAAAAAAGCAGCTAGGGTAAAAATATTCTCTTGCACTTCCCTTGCCATGGGGGATATATAAGAGGAAGGAATGAGATGAAAAAGAAGTGCAGCCCAGGGGCCAAGAAGTAAAAGAAAGATGGGCTTCACTTTGTGCCGTTTCATTTTTCTTTTCTCAGTTTGCTCTCTCTAATTCAGCTTCTTTATTTAATTGTATCGATGGTCTTTTCTTCGCGAACAATACTCAGTATTTCGTCAATGCTGTAAACTCGTCCCTTGCCTATGCCGGGGCATTCTTCTTTGGTTTCTTGCCAAGCATCTGCGGAAATAATATTCTGAGCCCAAAAAGGGTAGGTGCGGCATTGAATGGGTCTAAGCTCATAAATCGTACAGCGTCCATTTTTAAGCATGATGCAGTTCCAGTTATCTTCTTTGAGGTCTTTGAAACTGAGGCGGCCGTCCACATCTTTGGTGTATTTCTGAAGAAACTCATCTTCGCTTATGCCAAGGTGTTTGGTTATTTTGCTCACATCCTCGTCTTCTAGCCAGACATAGCCTGGGCCTCCGCCACAGCAATCACAGCAGTCTTTCTGGCACTCGAATGCCAAACCACGCTCATAATGAGGTGTTTGCTTAGTGTGTTTATTCATTGGTGACGAGGTAATTATTAAGATGGAGCTGATGAATGAGTTTTTCTGAAGCTTTGAGTTCGAAATTCATGCCTTGGTCGCCGGCATTTTCACTAATAATCGTAGCATGGAGCTTGATGTTGGTGATGATATCGCCTCGAGAGTAGGGGATATGCACGGGCATATTTTTCCAATTTGAACTCATATCTCTGGTGATCGTGTTAAGGAGTTCGTCTAAGCCTTGACCGCTATGTGCACTCAGAGCAATATGGTCGGGGTGAGACTGATTGAGCATGGCCAGGCCAACTCCGGAGTCTTCGCGGTCAATTTTATTCGCAATTAAAATCGTAGGTATGTTATCACAACCCATATCTTCGAGTACCTTTTCAACAGTTTCAATATGGTAGCCCATGGCCGGGTCTGAAGCGTCGGTGACGTGCAGGAGTAAATCTGCCTCTTTGGCTTCACTTAATGTGGCATGGAAGGAGGTGACTAAATGGTGAGGGAGTTTGCTGACAAAACCAACGGTGTCACTCAGTAAACATTGTCCTGCATTCGGGAGTTTAAGCTTTCTGGTAAGTGTGTCTAGGGTGGCGAAAAGTTGATCGGCCACATAAACATCGGGATCTGTAAGCGAGCGCATGAGGGTGCTTTTGCCTGCATTTGTATAGCCAACAAGAGAAACCTTGAATTCCTTGCGACCTTCAATGGTGCGTTGTTGGTTGAGCTCCATGGCTTTTAACTTTTCGTTATACTCTTGAATTTTAACGCGAATGAGGCGGCGGTCTGTTTCGATTTGGGTTTCTCCAGGTCCTCTGGCGCCAATGGCTGAGTGAATCCGGTCCAGGTGAGTCCACATCCTTTTTAGGCGGGGAAGTTTATACTTGAGCTGGGCTAATTCCACCTGTAATTTTGCCTGGTAGGTTTGAGCGCGGCCGGCAAAAATATCTAAAATAAGCTCGGAACGGTCAATCACGCGCACTTCAAGGCATTGTTCTAGGTTGCGACCTTGGGCTGGGCTGAGCTCTTCATCGAAAACAGCTAGCTGAGCGTCATTCTCCATAATAAGTTTTTTAAGCTCCTCTACCTTGCCACTGCCAAAGAAAGTCGCTGGATTGGGTGATCGGATAGATTGAATCATACGACCGACAGGATTGCCTCCTGCTGCTTCCACTAAACGACCAAGTTCGTCTAGAATCGCTTCGTTTTTTATGTATGAATCGAAATATACTGGGCCAAATAAGACGGCGCGTTCTGCTTCCTGCTCGAGTTTATCCACTTAAGAAAAAGATGACTTATAGGGAAAGTTAGAGATCTTCCAGTGGGATTGGCGGACTTTGTATCATGCTTTTTTCGTAATCGGACTGATCTTCCCAGTTAGATTGCTTCGGCCAGTGATGCACTGGGCTCGCTTTCATGGGTTTCATTGCAGGAGCATCTGTGCTTAGGTTATAAGATTCTTCTAATTTACCTAACTTCCCTAGATTGTCCCTGGATTTTGTGATTTTATACTTGAGTACTTCGCTTATGGGCAGTGAGCCCGCTTGCATGGGTCGAGCTTTAATGGAGTTTTCGTATTTTTCATATCCCGATAAAGGGGGGAGTTCCATATCAGTCTCTTCTTGGACTTCAGCTGGCAGGTTACTGATGTAGTAGATGAGTTCTCCATCGAAAGGCATCAATTCTTTGGCTTTTTTATAAGCAGCTCTGGCATAAGCATATTGCTCAAGGCTTTCGTAGCAAAGACCTAAGCCTTTCCAGGCTGGGCCATATTTTGCTTCTTTACTTAAAAGAATGCGTAGGTGTTTGATGGCATTGCGCACTTCTCCGCCTTTATAGAGCGATAAGGCTCCGTAATAATAATATTGGCTATTTGCCTCTAGGTGATTAGCTTGGCGGAAGGCTTTAAACGCCAAGTCGTAATCTTGGCATTTGTCATAGGCAAGGCCCAAGTAGAACCATGCTTCGGCATCTCGCTCATTATCGTTGAGTTGGTTTTTGAGAGCCACAATGGCCAAGTCTGTATTGTTCTGCTTATATTGAGCTTTGCCTGTTTCCAGCCAAGAACTTCGTCTGAGCTCATTATTAGCCATTTGTTTTTGCTCGCCTTTCATAAAGCGATCGGAGCGATGGCGCCTTGGTCCAGCATCAAGATTGACGCTACTGCTTACTGCGAGTATGAGCAGTGAGCCTTTTAGGCTTGAGTTTAATACTGAGTTTAGGTACTTTTGTAATATTCCCAATTTGCTATGACATGTAGAAGGAGAGATTTTTCCGTCAAGCCTACCTTGGCGGCTAAACTTTCGGGAGTATCCTGAGATTCTACACTCACCATGCGTTGTTCCAGAATTTTTCCGTGATCGTAGTAACGATCAACTTTATGGACGGTGCAACCGGAGAATTTAACCCCTTTTTCGATGGCGGCTTTATGAACGTGGTGCCCATACATGCCTTGGCCGCAAAAAGCAGGGATAAGTGCAGGGTGTATGTTGATGGTGCGCTCTTCCCATTTTGGGCTTAGCTCCCATAAATGCATAAAACCTGCCATCACAACGAGGTCTATGTTACGTTGAGTAAAGAGCTCATTGAGTTCATCGTGGTAAATTTGCTCACGGGGATTAATGACCTTGACTTCGTGTCCATTGTCTCGGGCGATATCAATACCACCAGCTGTCTTTTTTGAGGCAATGACAATATCGACTTGGGCTTTAATTCGACCTTGATTGATGGCGTTGGCAATGGCTCCGTAGGTGGTGCCCGTTCCGCTTAACATGATGGCTAATTTCATAAGGCGCGCATCATATGGGCTTGAGGGAAGGGTAAATCTGCCAAAGCTCTGAAATAAATTTCATGATGGTTTTGTTCTTTCCCGTGCTCTCCTCAAACTCATATTGCTCAGCCATCAAGTCCTGAAGTTCAGAAATATTCAGGCCAAGTTTCTTCGGTTTGACTCCTAATTTAAGGCTGTCAAATATATAAGTGAAGAGTAAAAAGCGTATGGCTTCTGTGTCAGAAATCATGAGGCTTAGTTCGCAATATTCCTTGTTTTGTTGCTCTAAGTCGGCAAAGGCCTCTTTTTTCTTGTAAAGTGATGCCATTTCTTGGTTCATCAAAGTGAGGATGGAAAAGTAACCGTCAATCATTGAGCCTTCGAGGCCTCTTGGAAAAGCATCCTGAAGAATTTTGATCACATTTTTAGGAAAAGTCTTCTGTTGGTCGATGACCCGTTCTGCATAAGCCGTGTCAATGCCATATTTACCATGGGCTGAGCTACTAAAGAAAAGGGTTTCAATCATTTTCTTAAAGATATCGGGCTGTATTTGATGTTCACCCAAAGATGAATAGAAGAATTTCTGATCAAAACCCACAAGGTTGATGAGCAGGGACATGAGGTGTATTTGATTTAAATTGACCGCTTGGATCAATTGTTCGCGTTGCCAACCTTGATCTTTATTGTTAAGAAACGAGACGATAAGCTCATAGGCGATATTTTGACTGAGCATATCTTCCAAGAATTGCGGCGAAACTCCGCCGCAGTCGTCTTCTAAAATCGTTAAGCAGATGCCTTGAAGCTCCTCTTGGTCTAGCCTGGCGAAAAAGGTTTCTAAGAGTTTGCTGTAGGAGCGGTTCCATTTACTTTGGGTGAGTAGAGCTTTTTGGAGTGTGCGGTTCTTCGTTTTAAGTAGCTTTTCAGCATTCATTTTGAGGTAAAAACTCGGTTTATCAGCATTTAAGCTTATGTCATCTTGGCTTTTTTCATCGAGTTTATCGAGGAGCTCAAGGTAGCTCAAGTACTCTTTGAAGTGTGAATCTGCGCCTTTTTCTTCGTCTTCGTTGAAATCTACGAGCGCCTGCGCTGCTTTTAAGTCTTCCTGAGGGGCTTGTGCGGAGTTGGTGAAAAATTCTGAGTAGAACAGTTTTAAGGCAGAATTAAGCTGATGAATATGACCGGGGATATCTTTGTTATTGGCTAAGGTTACGCTGAGTTCGCTAATGGCCCCCTGCTGCTCATTGGATTCTAAGTTAATAGCCCCGCCCAAAATTCTTGCAGGGTAATCCAAATCCTTCATGAATTGATCATATGAGGCGAGCTGGAGGTGTTTATTGAGTTGCTCCTTGGCCTTCAAGTAAGCCTTCTTTTTCCTCAAAGGACCTTCTGCTGCTTCTATTAAACTGCGCCTTTCGCGGTTTATTTTTTTGCAGCGGAAAACAATTTGATCCTCGGGGGAAATACTGCTGTCCAGCTCTTCTAGTAGTGTATCAAGTTGCTTCTGACTCAAATATAATCTCCTGGCGTCTCTCCTTTGGCCTAGGTCAGTATAGGACATTGAGTTAAACTTGCCACGGAATGTTTGAAAAATTTAATCAGCTTTATTATGGGGACATGGTAAATGTTGATTTAGCTGAATTATGAGTGGAAATCCCCAAGAACCTAATCTTGATGATATCCTCAAAGCTGTAGAGCAAGAGAGTCAAGTAGAAATCCGTGATCCTTTGACAGACAGCGAGGAAGAAGAGCTCAATAAGCAGCTTTCTGAAACAGTAGAAGCCAAGCGTTTGAAAAGTGTCATGAGTCGAGAGCAGGAAGGCTCCGGAAATGAGAATGCTCTAAAAGTGCTGGTTATCGATGATTCGGCGATTATTAGAAAAAGTATTATCCGAAATCTCAAGTCTTCCTATGAAGTGATTGCAGATGAAGCTGGCTCTGTTCAACAAGCTTTGGATCTATTGGATGTGGTGAAATTATACGATTTTGTGACATTGGATCTTAATTTACCTGGTGCTTTTGGCTTAAAATTCCTTGAAGGCGCTAAAGAACGGGGCATCGACGTGAATGTTATCGTTGTGAGTACAGAGAATGAAAAAGGCACCATCACTCAGGCCTTGCTCTTGGGAGCCAAAGGGTATTTGCTCAAGCCATTCAGTGGCGATGATTTAAGAAATGCTCTGAAGAAATTTATAAAGTAAGCTCGCTTTATATTTTTTTGAAACCTTGTTCTCTTTCTAGTTAGATCAGCGCATGTCTATTGTAGAGGATTTTAATTTAAAAAGTTGGAGTAGTTTTGCCCTTGAGGCGCGAGCAAAGTGGGCTACTGAGGTTTATAATGAGCTTCAACTCGAAAAAGCTTTTGCTTTTGCCGAAACACAGCAGGCAAAAGTGTTGTGCATAGGTAAAGGTTGTAATATTCTTTTTGCTGATGATTTTGACGGCTTGGTCATTCGCATGTGCATTGAAGGTATTGAACAGGTCGATGAATCGCCTGAGTACGTTTATGTTAAAGCTGGTGGTGGTGTGGATTGGCAGGAGTTGGTGCAATGGAGTTTAAAAAGGCAATTAAGCGGAATTGAAAACCTGACCCTGATTCCCGGCAGTGTTGGGGCGGCTCCCGTGCAAAATATTGGCGCATACGGAGTAGAGCTTAAAGATTCTTTGTTTGAGCTTGAGGTCTATGATCAAGCTGAAGGGGTAAAAAAACTTAAGTTCGAAGAGTGTGGCTTAGCTTATCGTAATTCGCATTTTAAAGGAAAGTGGAAAGGAAAGCGCTGGGTGACTTCAGTCACCCTCAGGCTCAACAAACAAGCTCGATTATCTGTGGAGTATGGTGGTATCAAGAAAGTTCTGGAGCAGAGAGGCTTGAACAACCCCACAGTGCAAGAATTGAGTGACGTGATTGCAAGCATCAGGCGGTCTAAGTTACCAGATCCAGATGAGCTGGCCAATGCAGGTAGCTTTTTTCGTAACCCCATTGTTTCTGTTGAAAAACTCAGTGAGCTTAAAGCAAAATACCCCGATATGGTGACTTATCCAGCTCATTCTGGCTACGAGAAGTGCGCTGCTGGCTGGCTTATCGATAGTTGCTCTTTAAAGGGTTACCGTGATGGTGATGCTGGTGTCCATAAAGATCAAGCCTTAGTGCTGGTGAATTATGGAAAAGCTTCAGGGGACGATATGCTGCAGTTGGCTCGGTATGTGCGCGATCAAGTTTTGCAGCGCTTTGGCATTCGTTTGGAGCCGGAAGTCGAAATAGTAGGTGCGCTGCTTTAGTGGTGTGAATCTAAATTCGGAAGTTCGTGTCCAGTGAGTTTTTCAGATTGGATACTTATTTGTTTGCTCGACTTCTCCGAAAAGGCGCCAGCATTTGTTTAGCAAAAGTCCTCGGGTAGTCTTCATCGCCTTTAAAGCCCAGTTCAATGTTACATCCGTCTTCTGGAATATAGGCCGTGGCGAAAAGATAATCCCATAAACTTAGAGTCAGACCAAAATTCATGCCATAAGGGTGCGAGGGCGGCAGCTCCTTGGCGTGGTGCCAAATATGCATTTTAGGATT
>JADGBV010000369.1 GCA_015231345.1 Planctomycetota bacterium | reverse complement strand
TGGTGTCATTGAGAATACATCAGTTAAAGTTGCTCCTTCTGCAAGTGCTGCGGTAATGCTTCCGCAAACTATTGAATGAGTGCACCCATCAGTCGTATATTGTACTTTTTTTATTGTTTCTCCCAAAATATACAACCAAAAGTCCATAGTGTCCCCACAAGGTCCACAAATCTGAGCATTTACGCTTGCCCCGCGTAGCGGCCCGAAATTAGCAGGAAACTCTTTTGAACCTATACGTAAAATCTTATTCCTGACAGATCCATTTTCTATCTGCTTAGTTATGAACCTGCCGATTATTTTCATGAATGATAACATGACTGATCTCTAGAAAAAGTTATGCCGTTACAACATACGGCACAAATAATGATCAAAGTCGACTTACTGTTGCATATTCGCAATGGGGATATGTTTTACTGTTGCAAAAACGCTACTCTTTGTGTGCATTCTCAAAAGTCCTTGAGTTGAGCGAAAAGGTCTTTAAAGTTCCGGATTTCAAGTGCACGCTAAAAATTCCTCTTAAAAGGGGCTCAGAAAGGTGATAAATGTGTGCTAAATTAGTCAATAAGAGAATTTGCTGAAATGCCGCTGTAGTGATAGTTTTCTTTTGATTTAAGATTGCCTAGCTTTTGACGTACAATAGACATTGATATCCCAAGAGTATCTTTGACCTCACGCATTATTATGGTATTGGGTGTGTTGTTATCTATTGCCAGTGTACGTTTTATGCAACACGGAGAAACTTGAAGAGCTTCTGCTATGTTTCTTATAGTGTCACCCCCACGTACAAAGAATTCTTTTTGCTGTATATTTATGTTGCTTTTAGAAAATTGAGTGTTTTCTTGTAAAGATCCATTTGTCTGTGGGTAAACCACTTCAGTTTTTGATAGAAAAGGAATTGTGGCTGCTGTAAGACTAAGAACAATAATACTTAAGCTCAAGACTTTAGATGGGGCATTTAATTTTACCATAAATACTCCTTTAATCCATTTCCAGTGTTGAATGAGGTGTAGGAAACAAGCTCCTAGAAAAGCAAAGGAAAGTATGAGGTGAATTTCGCCCCACTCATGTCGGTCCATTCCCCACAGTGTCGTGACTCCATGGCGGGTTCCTCCTGGGCTTTGAAAATGACGACTTCCATGTGGTAGTACATAGTGTAAAAGAAGTCCAGTGGAAGAAAGAAATATAAAATTCAGAAGAGCAAAAAGGTCTAAAGCGTACTTAGAAACAACACTAGTCAGTTTGAGGGATTTAATCAAATGTATGCCTCAAGGTAAATTGCTCACATCAATCTCATATTTTTTTATCTTGTATACTATATTCCTGCGACTGATTCCTAATAAGTCAGCAGCTTTAGTGCGGTTTCCTTTTGTCGCCTTTAAGGCATCGTTTATTGCTTGGCGTTCAGCTTCTTCCATTGTTTTAGTTCTATTCGCTGAAGGAGTGGGAGGTGTGACACGTATCAGTCCAGTAGGAAGGTGTTCAGGTAAAATAACCTCGCTGGGTGTAAGTATGGCACATCGCTGAGAAATATTAGCAAGTTCGCGAACATTTCCTGGCCAGCTATAAGCACAGAGGATTTGTTCAGCAACAGGCGAAAAGCGTTTAGGGGTTCCACTTTTTTTGAGAAAATATTTAGCGAGGGGGAGTATGTCATCTACTCGTTCCCTGAGGGGTGGAATATTAAAAGCAATTATATTGAGACGGTAATATAGATCTTCGCGAAATCTACGTTCTTCTACTTCTGTCTGAAGGTCTTTGTTGGTGGCCGCAACAACTCTGACATCAACGCTATGTTCTCGATCACTTCCAACAGGTGATATTTTTCCTGTCTCTAATACCCTTAATAATGATGGCTGTAGATCTGCCGGCATATCTCCGATTTCATCTAAGAAAAGAGTTCCACCATCTGCTTCTCTGAAGCGCCCTTTTCTTTCGTGATTTGCACCAGTAAAAGCTCCTTTCGTATGGCCAAATAGCTCCGCTGCGATAAGATTTCCAGGTATAGCAGCACAATTGATTGGAATAAGTGGACGTGAAGAGCGATTGCTGTTTCGGTGAATAAAACTAGCTAACACTTCTTTTCCAGTACCACTCTCCCCAGTGAGTAAAATATTTGTCTCGCTCTTGGCTACCTGGTAAGATTGTTGGAGTAATTGCAGCATTGGATTGCTCATGGCCACAACTTCTTTCAATGCCTCAGAGGGTATATTTACTAGAAGGGGTGAGGAGGGTAGGTTAAGATTCTCCCGTACTGCTACTAATAGCTCGTCAAGATCTATTGGTTTCTCTAAGTAGTCTACCGCCCCCAGCTTTAATGCTGCTACAGCATCACGGACAGCCGGATAAGCTGTTACCAAAAGAAAAGGAATCGTGTTCCCCGACTTCCTCACTTGCTTAAGAAAACTGATGCCATCCATGCCTGGCATACAAATATCACTCACGACCATAGCGACTGATTCCTTTTCAAGGATTGCTACACCTTCGTTTCCGTCTAATGCATGAAGAACTTGAAATCCAGCATCAGCAAGAATATTTTGGTATAACTCACGATGGCGGGGATCATCATCAACGACTAAAACGCTTAATGTATCAGGCATGGATGACTCCATTTTCAGCACATCTAATTCCTGTTATCGTAAAGGAAGTTCCTTCTTCAGGCGTGCTTTTTAGAAAAATTTTCCAGCCATGTTCATCTGCAATTTTCTTAACTATTGCTAAACCTATTCCATGCCCATCTTCATGGCCAGTGACATAGGGCTGAAAAACAGTTTTCCGTAAATTTTCTGGAACTCCTTGCCCAGTATCTTCTACCAAAAGAACTGCTGTGGATGCTACTTTGCCTTGTTGTAAACTGAGGAGTATGCTATCATTTTCGTGACAAGCTTGGAGACTATTCAGAAGAAGATTCACGATAACTCTCTGTAGCATGTCTCGATCTACCATAAGCATTAGATTTGGATTAACTTCAATTCGCATGTCGATTGATTGTGCTCGAGCATCATCACTTAAAAGGACTCCAATATTATCACATATTTCTGCTGCTTTGACTTGTTGGAGTTTGGGCTTTTTGAGTTTAGCATAATGCATAAATTCACTTAGTCTTGATGTTGCTACATCTGTCTCCTCTATGATGTCGATGGCGCTTTTTACATGACTATTTTGAGCTGTGTCATCTGAAGCTATTTGCTGAGCTCTTGCACGAATAAGACCTAAAGGGTGACGTGTTTCGTGGGCCAGTCCAAAAGCTGCGAATTCAAATTCACGGTAATGCTGCACTCGCTCTTGAGTGATACGTAATTGGTGCTTCAATGACTCTCCTCGAATTGAAAATATCCAGAGACTTATGCCAGCAAGAATAGCAAGAGATGCTATTCCTGCAGTGATATAGATTGATCGTTGGGATTCTGCTAATTGGGCTTTATAGTCACTGTCACTAAATGCAACTAGAAATTTTTGATCGGTAGAAAATCGTAGTGTCTCTTCCTGCTCATTTTCGGAAAATTGAGAAGCCCAGAATGGTCCTCTATTTCCTTGTGAGCAGTTGGTAATTGAAATTTTTCTCCAGCAAAAGAGGCTGCCGGGTATAAGTTTCTCACCTTCCTCTTTAGTTCTAGTCGGGATACCTTCAATAATTCCTGTTGAAATGAGGGTGCGGGAACCTTGAATGAGTGCAATATACTGAACTGTTGTCTTTGAGAGCACCTCATCCATAATCATTCTGATGCGCCCCTTGCGCATAATGCCACCTCGGGCATCCACTTGAATGGCTCCCTCCATTGCTGTGATTACAGCAAATGCCGATTTTTTAAGATAATGGTAGGCTATTTTTTCCTGTCGCTGAGACTCATAGTTCAGCCATAACGACATAAGAGTGCACAAAAATACGGTAGCCAAAATAGGTATGCCGTATTTTTGTGAGACAATCATAGTATGCCAATGAAGTAAAAAGGATTCAAATTAGATTTCTTTTGGCTTCATTATATAGGGTTTTGGCAGTAGTCATATCTAGAAACTGCTTTCATATAATATTTAGAGTTTTTACTTTCCCCGTCCCTTTCCTTGACCTCCTGCTTGCCCTTGCTGTGA
>JADGBV010000368.1 GCA_015231345.1 Planctomycetota bacterium | reverse complement strand
CATTCATAAGGGCAAAACGGCCATCATGGAGATGGCCGCGGCAAGTGGCATAGAACTACTACGCAAAGATCAATTGAACCCTCTGCTAACGAGCACTTATGGCACTGGCGAAATGATTCTTCATATCATCAATGAAGGGATTCGCGATATTATTATTGGCATTGGTGGAAGCGCCACTGTTGATGGAGGAGCTGGCATGCTGCAAGCTTTGGGCTTTAGACTACTCAATTCAGAGGGCGAAAATATTCCTCTCGGAGGAGGAGGTTTATCGCAATTATCTAAAATATCAACAGAATCAGCTCACCCTGAACTAAAAAACCTTAATATCCGCGTCGCTTGTGATGTCACAAATCCTCTTTTAGGTAAATCTGGCGCTGCTGCCGTTTTTGGGCCACAAAAAGGAGCGAAACCTCAAGACGTCGAAGAACTCGAAGTCGGATTAGGAAAATTAGCCGATTTGGCCATAGCTGAAAAATACTGCCAATCCGTTTCTGAGCCAGGGGATGGCGCAGCAGGAGGCCTGGGCATGGCGCTGAGGGTATTTCTTAAGGCAAAAAGTGAATCCGGCGCTGAATTAGTTTTAAAAGAGTCCGGTTTTAATGAGCATATCAAAGGGTGTCATTATGTGATAACAGGAGAAGGCTGTACTGATTCCCAAACATTATCGGGTAAATTATGTGCCGTAGTAGCTCAAAAAGCCAAGGAAAGTGGAGTGCCTACAATTCTTCTCTCTGGAGCCTTGAAAGGCTCTGACCATCGTCCTCTTCTGGAACTTTTCCACACTGCACTTAGCATTGACTCCGGACACATCACCCTTGAGTCAGCCATTTCTGCCAGCAAAAGCGACTTGGAGTACACAGCAAGCTGTGTCGCTAGGCTCGTCAGCTCTAAGGATATATATTAACCCAGACTACGCAGCTACCGAAAGCTCTTATACCAGGTCCAACCCATCATAATCCACGCTCGCACCATACCATGCGTGAAAATATTTTTTCGTGCAGCATTTCCCAAAATCCAAGTCTCGGTACATTTGGCATAAAAGTTCCACTTCTCTATTTTAGTAATGAGCGTCACCTTATCTTATTTAATCATCACCCCATACACCTTACGAAAGTCACGCACAGGCGGTGTTATAGCTAGACTTTTATCACGAACAGACCTAGAACTAGTGGGGGCGCAAATCCTCATGCCAGATGAAAATTTTGTGAATCATTATTCTGCCTACCTCCTGAATTCAGTTGGAAAAAGAGATGAAGTTGCCGCCAAATTAATGCATGATTATGTTCGTTTGACTTTTACGCCAAATAATGGCACTGGTCATCGAGTTATGATATTACTCTTTAGAGGAGAAAACACCGCAGAAAAACTCTTTGATGTTGCCGGACATATTTATCCTCAGTCCTTCCATGAAAACGACCTCATCACTGGCGAAACAATCCGTGACACTTATTCTGATTTAGTTTATGATAAACACGGCGAACTAGTCTATTTTGAGCCAGCCGTATTTACCCCACCAACATACTCACCTGAGATGCTAGAGTTTTTAGCCAATTATGCCAGAGAACAGAACAATATTGTTCACAACCCTAAGGCAAATGAAAAAACAGAACGAACTTTAGTCATCATCAAGCCTGATAACTGGATGCGCCCCAGCTCAAGACCTGGCAATGTCATTGACATGCTAAGTCGCACTGGACTCAGAATTGTAGGCTGCAAATTAGCCCGCTTATCTGTAGCTGAAGCCATGGAATTTTATGGCCCTGTTCGAGATGTACTTCACAGTAAACTCGCTCCTGTTTTTGCTGAAAAAATGAAAGGCCTGATTGAAAATGAATTTGATTTCACCCTAAGCAAGAATGATCAAGAAATTCTTGAAAATTCAGCAGCAAAAAGCTGTGCTGATGAACAATTCAAACGTATTATCACTTTTATGTCCGGCCGTCATCCAGATAAATGCTGCCCAGAATCATTAGTCGAACCGGGCACTGTCAGTTGTTTGATTCTGATTTACGAAGGTGAAAACGCCATCAGCAAAATTCGCGAGGTTTTAGGCCCCACAGACCCATCCAAAGCACCTGGTGGCACTGTCAGAAGCGACTATGGTTCAGATGTCATGGTCAATACGGCCCATGCATCAGACTCTGTCGAAAATGCAAAACGGGAAATTGGTATTACCAAAGCTGAATCGAACAAACTATCCAGCATAATTGATGCCTTTTTAAAGATGCACCCTGCTTCATAGCATATCATCGTAAAATCGCTCCTACATCAGTACGAACTGTGCTTTTTTCACCCAAAAAGTACAATTTTATTGCTACTCAAATTCATATCATAAGAAGACACCTCTTCTTCTTATAATTCAGTATGAAAAAACTAGCCCTCCTTTTGCTTGCCTTATTCACCATGCTGCCTAGCAACCTCGCGGCTAAAAGCGTCAAGCGCTTCAAAGTCGGTGTACAATGCTACTCCTATAAGAAATTTAGCTTTGCAGAAACCATCGAGAAAGTTTCGGAAATAGGCATTAAATTCGTAGAAATATATCCAGGTCAAAAACTCGGAGGGATGCCTGGTGTCACCAGTCATAAATCAGACACGAAGGCAAGACAATACATGCTCGATACGGCAAAAGCAAATGGGGTAACAATAGCCTCTTATGGTGTTGTTAGAGCTAAAAGCGAAAAAGAATGGCGTCAGGTTTTCCAATTTGCCAAAGACTTAGGGATAGAGGTGGTTCTCACTGAGAAGCCCGGGAAAATCATGAATACAATCGAAAAAGTCTCAAAAGAATTTGGTATCAAAGTCGCCCTACATAATCACATGACACCAACCCCTAAGGATGTCAGTGCGGACCTCAAAGGCAGAAACCCCTTAGTCGGCTCGGGAATTGATATTGGCCACTGGGTCAGAGCAGATCTCGATATTGTTAAAGAATTTAAAAAATTCAGTCCTCGCTTACATACCATGCATATTAAAGACATAACTGAGCGCACCAAAAACGGCACATGCACCCCTCTAGGAACTGGACTTATGCCCCTCGATAAAATATTAGCTGAATTACAAGCCCAGGACTATCAAGGAGTGCTCATCCTTGAATACGAACATCACTGGGATAACCCAACGCCAGGCATAGCCCAATGCGCAAAGTATTTAGAAGAGTATTTCGCAACAGGTTCTGCCCCAACAAAACTGTGACAAGAGAATCCTAGCAACAACATTTTGGCTCAGCTGCTGCCTATAAATTTATCATTCTAATTTAATTAATAGGCAACTTCATGCTCAGCAAACACATCAAATAAAGACTCAATATCAGCAGTGCTAGCAGGCATGTTCAGCACATAATCACATGGCAAGCCATTATAAGGGTTTGAGCACTGAACACCTTCTTGCAAAATAACGATAAAAACCTCAGGGTGGATATTAATCATATGATGCAAGGCTTGCTCAAATTTCGCTGCAGCAGGAAAAAAAACAATAGAAGGAGGAGAATCAGAAGCATGCCGCAGAGCATCATTCTCATCCTCAACAAGATGTAGTTTCCAATTCCTCTTATAAAAAAGATCAATATGCGGCTCTAGAAATTGCTGAGAGCTAATGGCCAAAACTTGAACCTCCCTCTCTCTAGAGTCATTTTCTGTCTGAGGCAAATAAATGCTAACACATGTCCCTGGATTCCGAGCTTCAAGGTCGATCCTCCCATCGTGATCATCAATGATTCCAGCCACGACAGATAAGCCTAAACCTGAGCCAGATGAACCAGTCGTTGAACGAGATTTCGTGGTCACAAAGGGCTCAAAGACTCTATCCACAATCTCCTCTGGAATACCTGAACCAGAGTCACTCACCTGTATACAAGCGTAGCTGCCCCTATTAAGAAAGCCATGATGACAACGTTTGATTGCCTCTACTTGGATAACTGAGTGCGCGATCTCAATTTTACCCTCCCCCCCTTGAGCCTCAAGAGCGTTTAAGGAAACATTAAGCAATGCACGTGTGAGCTGAAGCCTGCTACCAGTCACATAAACAGGTTGAGGAGGGTGAAGAAACAAAACACGATCACTCTCAATATATCGGGACAATTCATCCATGAGATCAT
>JADGBV010000367.1 GCA_015231345.1 Planctomycetota bacterium | reverse complement strand
TCTCACCAATATGGAGCTCTTTAAACTCGATAAGTCAAAGTAAAAGGTCGGTTGCCGAAGTTACGGACAAGGCCGAATTGTCTACGAGGGAAGTGGTGCACATCTCACTTTTCAAAAGATTGCCATTGATGAACTCTTAAATCAACAATAAAAACAAGAGTAACAAAATTCAAATTGATTAACGACTCCTTCGCCAATACATTATCTTCCCAAATCATAAAGGGCATTTACTTCGTCATCGCTGAGCATTATGTCATAAAGTCTGAAGTCATCCATATTGCCACTAAAACTTCCGCCACCACCATGCCTTCCGCCAATCACAACATTGTCGAAATAGATACTCTCACCAACACTTTTTCCTGAAGCAGACGATACTATCTCGCCATTTTTATAAACAAGTCTTGTGCCGTCATCGCTCCAAGTAGCAACGATATGGTACCAATTTTGATAGGGAAATTCATCAGTTGCAATCTGAACACCGAAATCCATAAGTTCAAAATGAAGCTTATTACCAGAACCACTTCCTTTAGGGCCAATCTGAAATACATTACTATAACCATCTGCAAGGTGATCGATATCAACAAGAGTATCCCACTGGTCATTACTGTGATAAAACCAGCACGAAAACGAAATTTGAGTCAAATTTCCCGATATGGCATTGGCGGTAATGTAATCATCAGAGCCATCAAAGTACATGGCGCCGCCATTTCTCCCCGAGACACTGGAGCCTGGCAAACTGAGGCCACTGATGGTGCCTACCACGCCACCCCCACTTGAGTCGCTGACAGTGGTACCTGAGGTCTCATCGAGTTTCCACCAAATAAGCACATTGTCGCTAGCGACCCCTTCTGTGTAATTGCTAGAACTCAAGGTAAACCAATTGCCAGAGGATGCAAATAAATTGATGTAGGGTTTAATATCACTTGTAGTATATAAATCAAGGCCTGATAAACCATCAATCAGGCTACTACTAGCACTCAACCAAACATGGTTGCTGATATCTGTGACTTTGATGGATACCTGCCGCCCATCAAAATTGCCAGCATTAGGCAAAATAAGGGATATATTATCAGAAGCAGCACTCACCAAATACATGGATGAATTGTCCAAGTTAGCTCCTGAACTCAATACTTCTGGAGTGATTGCAAGAGTGCCATTCAATAATAAATTACTTGATGAGCTAGAAGACGAGCCTCCAATGATTAATTTTTCACTGACAATCATATTGCCCGTAACCGACAAATTGCTCGATGCAATACCACCAATGCCAAGTCCTGTTGAGTTTAGACTCATGATAACATTGTCAGAAATTTCAAAGTCAATGGTGCCACTGGTCGATTTGACACTGGCAAAAAGGATACAGGAAGACACAGCAAGACAAAAAGTACAAATGATCACTTTGCCTGATATAAATGCAGAGAAGTCCTTCATGCCCTATAATCTATCGCAGTATTGAAAAAGTCAATATTTAGTTAATGAAGCAAGACAAGTCCTTACTTAACTTCAGTCGGCTCTGTCATCAGTTTATCCGACTTAATCTCCTGAAGATAATCTCGCAATGTATACATCTGAGAATTAATAGCCGTAACAGAGTCTGTTAGTGGCTTCCATTCATTGTACTCTACATCAAGATAACCCTTATTGCTAGATTTTGAGCCGTATTGCTTAATCCCGTCGTCGATATAACGATGCCAGTGCCAGCCTATAACGTTCTTATTCTGAAGTAGCCCGATGACAAAGTTTTCATAAAACTGTCCTCTGCTTTTTTGCGTTTTAGTCAAAAAGCCTGCACCGTATTTGACTGACAATTCAGTATCTTTGCCTTTTGCATAGAACTCCGACACCAACATTGGTTTGCCGGTGAGCTCCCCCCACTTACGAATATCCTTTTGGGTTGGAGACCAGCGATGATAGTAGTTTACAGAAAAGATATCGACATAAGGGCCGCAAGCTCTGAAGGTGACATCCTGATTTAGGACACCACCATGAAATCTGGTACCAAGGACCATATGATTTTTGTCGTACTTTCTCAGTACGTCATGAACGGTCTTAAAATAGGTAGATAGTACAATTTCGCAAAACTGATCATCATACTTTGATGAAATTTTCTTTGGATTAATTTTCTTTTCTTTTATGAATGCTTTAGCTCTTTTATGACCGTGATCATCGGCAGGTAGTTTTAGGTAATTCTTTATAATATCCGTTTTCTTTAATGGAAGTTCATTATCGGTAAAATATCCAAAGAGCCAAGGGTCATCAACAAATTTCCCAATATCCTTTTTGACTTTACTTTCTACATAAACTTTAAATTCTGGGTCAAATGCAGGTATCACTCCTTCTTGAAAGAGGGCATTTCCATAACCTGACTTGGCAACTCCCTTTCTCTTTCCGTAGTTGGCCATAAAACTCCAGCCCTTGGTATAGGTAACTTTGACGCCATTGTCGTGGAAGGCTCGGTCGTCGCTCCACAAACCGAGTGTCGTCAAACCAATATTTTTAAAAAGCATGGTATGCATGGCTTTGGCCCAACTCTTATCATTACCGTACTTCTTGGGGAACAACGTCTTAGTGTCTGCTCTATCAGTACCAGGCTTGATTCCATTCAGTCCCACACTTAAATAAGGGTAGCCATCAGGATCAATCACAATCCACTTAGAATTTTTTAGCTTCTTAGTGTAATAAAAGCCAGTTGCTTTTTCCTTATTATCCATTCTGCCACCATATCTACTTAGCTTTATCTCTTGTTTTTTGTAATCCTTAAGGTGAGATAAGAGATTGGTCTTGTACTTATACCATCGTTTCCCTTTATGTTTTTGAGCTTCAACAAGAATTGGCTTATCCACTGTATCAGCAACGATTTGACTGAATAGCAGTGTACAAAAGAGAAAAAATAACCATTTTTGTCGTTTCATAGGAACATTATTAATCAAGTAAAAATCGCACAATAAGATCACCGTTTCTATCTCATAATTATATCAGAAAATTTATTTTGTATCATAAAAGTCGCTCATCGACACTCCTTAATGACTGATATTCCGAAAGGCCTTAGCATTATCCTGTGGAATAGACTTGCGGAACTCTGCGATAATTTCTCTATGCTCGGGTAGAGAAGCCAGGTTCAGCCATTCATTGGGATCTGACTCATGATCATATAGTTCTTCTGATCCGTCGGCATAGCGAATATATCTCCAACGTTTTGACCTCAGAGCATGATTCTTGTACCCGTAAGTCATGAAGGCAGGCTCCTTCCATTCGCGTTCTGGATTTTTAACGAGTTCCATTGCCGATTTTCCATGCAGCGCTTCATATTTTGGTAGAGCGCATAAATCGATTAGGGTCGGAAAAATGGTTGTCATATCAATCGGCTGCGAACAGACTTTTCCATGAGTATTTTTCTCTCTTGGGTCAACAATGATAAAGGGTATGTGATTTGCCTTTTCCCAAAGAGCAAATTTTTCAAGATGCTCTTTTTCTCCAAGATGAAAGCCGTGATCAGACCAAAGGATGATAATAGTATTAGCTGCAAAAGGTGTTCTTTTTAGCCCGTCTAGTAGACGTTTTACAGAGGCATCAGCAAATGTGGAGCAGGCTGCATAAGACTGAATAAATTTGCGGTAAGAACCTGGGTAAGATTTATCTACCTTTTGCATGCCTCTCCAGAACCACTTCGTTTTTGACATAAGTTTTTTTGCACCAGAGGGCAGGTCGTCCCAATCAGACTCATTGAGTTTAGGCATTTTAAGTCTATCATCATACATGACATGGTATTTTGGTGGTGCATAAAAGCTTATCATCACCAAAAAGCGTAATATCGTCGTTCATGTCATCGATTGTAATAAATAGAACATTGGGCTTTTCGCTAGCCCAAATAGAATATATCTGTATAAAAATGAATACAGAAAGTAGTGATCGGAAAGTCAACATAAGCACCTCAATTATATAAAATTACAAGCTTTGGCGAGAAGGGATAAATTCGTGGAGGTCCTCTTCAAGAACTTCTCCCTTAGCAAAATTTACCCATAAAAGACAAAACAATATCTCCAATAAAGACAACCCTTAATATGTATTACATATTAAATAATATTTTTGTTTGTAAAGTCAATACCCAT
>JADGBV010000366.1 GCA_015231345.1 Planctomycetota bacterium | reverse complement strand
GGCGTAGTGTTACTGAAAACGAGGACTGCTTGAAGGATGGTCGCAGTGCCAAAGTGGCTATTCGTCGTATAAATGAATGTGTACAGTCGAAGCGGCCCTTCTTTTTAGGTATTGGGTTCAGTCGTCCACACGACCCCTTCTTTGCCCCTAAACGCTTTTTCGATCTTTACCCTTTGGAGAAACTTCGCTTGCCAAAGGCACCGGAGGGGGCATTCGAGGCTCCCATGGAAGCCTACAATGCCAACTTCAAGAAAGCCTTTGATAGCATGGACGAGCGCGACGGCCTGGAATTTATGCGGGCATACTACGCAGGCATATCATATATGGACGAGCAACTCGGCAGGGTCTTGGATCATGCTGAAGGACTGGGGCTCCTCAAGAACACTGTCATAGTCTTCTTGGGTGATCACGGTTATCAAGTGGGCGAGAAGGATTATTTCAATAAAACACTACTCTTCGAACGCTCATGCCGGGCTCCTTTGATCTTGGCGGCACCAAATCTTCAAGCGGGTGGCAGCATCGATCGTGTTGTGCAGTTCATCGATATTTTTCCTACGGTGACAGAGCTGTGTCATCTGCCCACGCCCTCAAACGTTGATGGTAAGAGCCTTTTGCCTCTCGTTCGCTCTAAGACTACGAACTGGGAAGATGCTGCTTATTCCTATGTGAATCAAGATCGCTCTGTGCGAACAGATCAATTCCGCTACATTCGTTGGCGCGGTAAATTGGAAGCCCTCTACGATCACCACAAGGATCCAGGGGAACACTTCAATCTTGTCGATGATCCAGAGTATAAGAAAGTCTTGGAGCGTTTACGCCATAAAGTTGATGTTATGCCGGAATTCCGAAAACCAAGCAAGCGGAAATAGATTGATGTGGATCGTTATTTATCAAGCACCCGAGTTTTCCGGATCAACTGACCATCTGATTTAAGAGTATATTTAATAGGGCCAATGGCACAAATCAACCGTTTTAAATACTGAACCCTCAAGAAAGAACATTTAGAAGAATATGCCCTCTAAGGGTTTTGTTTCAGAAATTTATGCAGAAAATTGATTGAAATAATAAGCACTATTCTAAGATTGAAGCAAATATATCTTGTTTCAGAAAATAGGGAGCTGTTAAAGTGAATAGTGATTTCTGGTTTTTCGACTTTCTAATTGTCTGCAGCAAATGAACTCTGACCAAGAACAAGCGAATTCTGACGAAGAATTTCGAAAGCGTAATAACTTGCTGGAGGCGATCCTCAACTTCAGTCCGGACCTTTATTACGTCTACGACCTTGTCGAACAAAAGAATCTCTACTCCAATGATGGCGTTCAGAAAATGCTTGGGTATTCCCCAAAAGAGATTTTAGAATTTGGATCACAACTTATATCACAATTGATGCACCCTGAGGATTACAAAATTTACATCAAAGAAACCATACGCCGATATGAAGTTGCTAAAGACAATGAACGCATAGTAACTCAATACAGAATGAAACATAGTGATGGGGAATGGCGTTGGCTGGAAAGTACTGAATCGATCTATGCAAGGAATTCTAATGGCTCTCCCAGTAAAATCGTTGGCATAATGCATGATATAACTGAACGAAAGCAAACGGAGACAGATTATAATGATGCTATGGCAATGCTTCAAGTTGCCTTAGATTGTAGCCCTGCTGGAATTGCCATTGCCAAAGCTTCCAATGGAGAATTACAATATGTTAACGATTCTGCATTAAGAATTCGAGGGAAATCGAAAAAGGAGATCGTTAATGGGATAGGCATTGACCAGTATGTCGAAAGTTGGAAGATATTGCATTTAGATGGAACTCCGTACAAGGACGATGAAGTCCCCCTTGCCAGGGCTATTATGTATGGAGAGACATGTAATAAACAATTTATTGTTCAGCGTCCTAATTGCGAGGATCGTATCGTATGGGCTCATGCAGCACCGGTAAGAAACGAATCAGGAGAAATAATTGCGGGTATTGTCGTATTTCCTGATATTACGGAAATGAAGAATGCAGAATTAGCTCTTGAGGCCGAAAAGGAAAGGCTTGCCGTTACGCTTCGTAGTATAGGTGATGGTGTTATAACGACTGATACCGACGGCAATATTCTCATGCTCAACAAAGCAGCTGAAAAGCTAACTGGCTGGAGTACTCACGAGGCGTCCGGACGACCTTTGCCCGATGTTTTAAAGATTATCAACGAAAGGACTCGGGAGACCTGTGATAATCCGGCTAGTAAAGTGCTTGCGACCAATGGTATTGTCGAAATGGATAACCATACTTGTCTTATTACAAAAGACGGCCGTGAAATTATTATTGCTGATAGGGGGGCGCCGATACGAGACAAGGATGGGCATGTTATTGGTGTTGTTCTGGTTATTCGTGATATGACCGAAGAGTTGAAGCTCAATGAATCCATGCAAAGAGCCCAGAAGCTTGAGTCACTTGGTGTTCTTGCTGGAGGAATAGCACATGACTTCAATAATCTCCTGGGTGGCATATTTGGTCACCTTGATTTAGCGCATGGGAAAGTTGATGATGAGAAGGTTTCTCATCACCTGGGTAGTGCAATTGATTCTATCGACAGAGCTCGAGGGCTTACTCAACAACTCTTAACTTTTGCCAAAGGCGGTGAACCAATACGAAGCGTTTCACCCCTGTTTCCTTCTATTCAGAGAACGGTGAACTTTGCACTTAGTGGTTCAAATATTAGTTGTAGCTTTGAAACAACGAGTGACCTTTATCTTTGTAACTTTGACAAAAATCAGATAGGGCAAGTTATAGAGAATCTTGTTATTAACGCTGTGCAGTCAATGCCTGATGGCGGATCGCTGAAAGTCAATGCAAAGAATCAATCATTTAAAGATGGAGAGCATGCGACACTTTCTGCGGGAGATTACGTGCAAATATCAATAATAGACCATGGTGCCGGTATTCCAATTGACTTACTTTCCCGAATTTTTGATCCATTCTACACAACGAAGTCTGGAGGGCACGGACTTGGACTGACTTCTAGCTATTCTATTGTTAATCGACATGAAGGTTGTATCGATGTTGAATCAAAACCGGGCATAGGCAGTACTTTCCATGTGTATCTCCCCGCCACAGCCGAATCTGAATTGCCCCTAGCCGAAGGAAGGGCTTTAGATTCAACAGGTAGCGGAACAATTTTAGTCATGGATGACGAAAGAGTGATGCGTGAGGTTATTGGTGAAATGCTTGAAGATCTTGGCTTCTCCGTGGTTCTCACGAAGAGCGGTGAAGAAGCTCTTGCCTGGATCGAAGATGAAGCAAATAGGCATCATGCACTAGTGGGGATGATATTTGATCTAACAATACCTGGCGGAATGGGTGGGAAAGAAGCTATCGTAAAGATCCGTGAATCTGGCGTGGAAGTACCGGTCTTTGTTGCGAGCGGTTACGCTGGAGACCCTATTATGTCAAATCCGAAAAACTATGGTTTTTCTGCGAGCATTTCCAAACCATTCCAGATATCGGAACTCGCAAAAATGCTCGAAGATAATATATCATAATAGAACCAGTAAGGATAAGTATTTGCTTACGGGACGTATTCGAATGTTTTTAGCTCTTCGGTAATCAATTCGAATTCGGCCATGGTCGCCATACGGCTATCGTCCATGCTCTCAAGGGCTACAAATCGAAAATTCCGCCCAGCCTTTGGCTTGGCAGGTTGGACCGGACGGAGCCATTAGTGTGGGGTAAATATCTATGTAGCCCACAAATCCATCATAAGTATTTTCTTTATCAGCATATGCTGCACTATTCTTATCTATGGTTCCGGGCCACCAAATCGCTGCAGGCATGTACAGCAAATGCTGGAGTCATTAATAAACCAAGCAATGCTATTGAACGTATTATTTGGCGATTTAGCATACGATATTCCTCTTTTCTTCTATAAAATGTTCATAATTAAGGCCCTGTTTATCATTCAGGTTAGTAATAGAGTCTACGGGTCAATTTTATAAAAACTTAACCGAAAATAATGATTTTTTAATTGATTTCAAAAGGAAAAAGGTAACTACTCACCCCTTAAGTTGCTCTTGACAACATAGGAAAGCACGTCTTAATACTCGCGATGAAAAATTTGCGGA
>JADGBV010000365.1 GCA_015231345.1 Planctomycetota bacterium | reverse complement strand
AATAATTGCAGAATCGAATCTAATCATGTAAATCATGTGAATCCTGTCAAAATTTGTTTCTTTTTAATTGGGCCAAGAACTAGTCTCTGAAAAGCAATATTTTGTAGATGAATTGAAGCTCACCTTTTTTATGCCTACCGACATCTAAATGAGCACCTTTTTGAAGTATTTTGGGAGTATGTACTCGCCGCTTCCTAGCACGGAAGCAACTATATTTCAAACAGATAGCAATACACCCTAGAGGATTCGAACCTCTGACCGCCGGATTAGAAATCCGGTGCTCTATCCAGCTGAGCTAAGGGTGCAATATTGAAGCGCTAATTTAATGGGAGATTGTTTCCTGCAAATGCTATCCGCATTGAAAGCTAAGCAAGATACAGATTCAAATATTAACCTTTTAAACTTACCAGCCGATACCACAAGTTAATAGCCAACTACCTTTGCGAGCATCTACATCTGTAAATGAATCGACATTCACCCTGGCATAACGAAACTCCACACCCCACCCCACAGCAGGGAGAAAAACTTTTAAATCAGTAAAACCAACAATAAAAGTGACTCCCAAGCCCTCGTCACTAATTTCCTTTAGTAAAGCTACGCCTTCGAGTTTCTGCTGACTTTTCAGGTAATTGAGTCCAATTCCCCCATAAATATCGATGGGCCCAATATCTTTATATAAGCGTGCACCTAATGTGTATTGCTGAACTTTGCTTGTTAGAGAACCTCTGTCTGCACCAATATTATAGTCGCCATCTGACTCCAATGAGCCTTGAATATCTAAACTGATATAAACAGGAACAACAAAAGGCTGTATATCAAATGAGATTTGGCCCACTTTCAGCATATCCATATCAATACCTTCGCTCTCAGGCAGTGATTGCACACCTGCTCCCAAACGGAAATGGCCTGATGGCCATAAACCAGCGTGAAGGTTGCCCATCAAAGAGATTGCGATTAAGAAGGTGCTAATAATGAGTTTCATAGAGGCCGCCAATGAAAAGGGATTTATAATTCAAGCATTCATCCTGCAAAAACTATTATTTCTTCACGTCTAAAAGAGCTTTCCCTGCCTGCAAATCCACCTTATACAATGTGACGACGCATTCATCACCTTCAACAAGCTCAATCTTTGGGAAGATTTTCTGCTCAAAGGCTAAAGCAGGTATGAGTACAATTACACCACGACTTTCCTTAGAGACTATAATCCCCTTGCCCTCCCAGTCTTCTTGCTGAGATAACCAAATAAGAGTCCAATGATGGTTTGAAAATCGCTCTAAACGACGAAGGTTACGGCTCATATCCTTCACCCCACCTATAGCAGCAAAGACCGTATCTTGATCCAAAACCTCCTCTTTCCTTAAGTAGGCTCTTAACTGCTGATGAACGAGCAAATCACTATAGCGCCTCAAAGGGCTTGTGCATTGCGTATAGGGTTCTAGCCCTAAACCAGCATGACTGGATGGCTCTAAACTTTGTTCACTTGGGGAAAGATACTTTCGTAAAGCAAAAGCCTCATGAGTAATACTAGGATCTAAGCTTATGCCCTCCTCAAGCTCTTTAGGTGCCGCTTGATGAGTATAGGGAATAGGTATCTCATTTTCCAGAGCAAAACGAGCCACCGCTTGTCCACACATTAACATCGCATTTTTTACAGCTAGACGGCTTAAGCCACGATCTATGGGCCGAATTTCAATGTTATCTGGATCTTTTGCACTTATTTTCACTTCAGGCAAATCTAGTTCCAGAGCTCCTTGCTCTCTTCTAAAAGCATCAAAAGCCTTGAGATAATCGAAAATCCCTTTTAACTCACCATCGGCTTCTTTATCAGCCGCAGCATAAGATGTTCTAGTCACCTTTAACCAAGAAGGAATGACTTGAATAAGTCGCGCATTTCCCCTTTCTTCACGCTCAATTTGAAATGATAGCGCCGGGCTTTTTTCGAGCAGTCCTAAGCCAAGTTGATCAGTAATTTCCTGAGGCAACATGGGACTCACCCACTCGGGCAAATATAAATTGGCTCCCCGCTCTCTCGCTTCTAGGTCAAGCGCAGTTCCGTGAGGGACAAGACAAGCCACATCGGCAATGTGTACCCAAAGAGTATTACCCTCTAGTGAAATTGCATCATCTGGGTCTTTGCTTCCTTCATCGTCTATTGCCCATGCCTTTAAGTGAGTTAAATCTAATCTATTTTCCTCTGATGGACTATCCTCTAGAAGCTTCTCCTTAGGCTCCAAACATCGAAGCCTTAGAGCTTTAAGAGCATGAATATTTGTCTCGGGCGCCCAAAGCCCGAGTTCAATGAGGAGCTGGCGAGCGCTATCGGCTTGCTGGGAGAATTTTAATTTTTTGAGAAGTGGCGAGGTGTCCTTTTCATCAAGAGCCACGGCAATAATTTCATCAAGGCTATCTTCATCACTTTCAAGAACTTGCCTCTTCTTGATACGCTCTAAGAAAGCCTCCTGCTCTGCAGCTTTATGCGCTTTGTCTTCTCGTTCTTTTTTGATAGCACTGACTTTCTGTTCATCATGAGCTTGGATTTTATCTATATCTCCGGTGAAGTATAAGCCGTCCTCCAAACATAAATAGGCACTCCAAGCAGATGATGGTGAGAATTCATTACCCAATAACTCAGCCAATTCACTTAAACTCAACTCCTCTCCTTGGCCGTACTCCCAAGCTTCTTCCAATTGGGAGAAATCTTCCTTCAAAGCAGCCAAATCACAAGGCCCCGGATGAATAAGCGTAAAGTCTTTTTCCCTGACTTTAGCTCCTTTACCTCCTTGAATGGACAACTCAAACTTCTCACCACAACTGAGTATTTTAGCAGGCTTAGATTTAAAAATGACTAGGGCGTCTTTTTGTATTTTATTATTCATGAATTCAAATTCTCTTCTATTAGGAGGGTATCATAATAATATTAGCGTGACTAAAAGGCACTTCTACACAGTGCTTTTATGGCTAAAAATTAGCCATTGACAAATGACTTCTATCACGAAATTTCTATCATGGATAACAGGTCAAGTCATCAAAAGTCCAGCTTCGTCAATCGAGCTTATGCTTGGTTCTGTGCCAAAATATATAATGAATGGGTTGGCATCTACGAGCTTATTGGCCTGATTATCAGTCTGGGAGCATGGTCAAAATGGCGAAGTCTGGTCATCCCATATATTAAAGGCCCCAGAGTACTGGAGCTGGGCTTCGGAACAGGGCATTTACAAGAAATCTTAGCTCACCGTAAAGACCTTGAAGTCTATGGTCTCGAATTTTCCATAGCCATGCATCAAGCCTGTCAAAAACGATTCACGAAGAAAAAAACCGAAACATTCCGAGTTTGCGCCGATGGCAATCAATGCCCTTTTTTGGATCATTCTTTTGATACTATTTTTGCCACATTCCCTGAACGTTATCTCGAAAAGGACGCAGCAATAAAAGAGTGCGCAAGACTACTCAGTCACTCCCCAGATAGCCAACTGGTTATCCTTGGGCACTGGATGGAAAGTCATCATTTCATCTACCGAAGCTTATTTAGCGTTTTCTTCACTCCACCTTCACATGATGAAGTAGAATTAGAGAGGGTTTTTAAGCGCCAAGGACTATCCTTAACAAAAGAGGCCAAACAAGTCGGCGGAGCAACAGTATGGGTCATTATAGGCAAGAGGGATACTCGTGAATAAATGTCTCTATTCACCTCCTTCAATTTGCAATTTAATACGCCCCAAAAGCAAGCTATGCCTTAGATTGCGCTTGATCTTTACATAAAAAAGCCTTGACTTGGTTAAGGATTTGCTAAAATTTTTTACATATCAGCTGAAGATATTTCCCGGAGAATTTTGTGTTAAGCATGCGATATATGCTAATAGTAATATGGATCAGCTTATCCATACCTGCTGCCAGTGCCAATTTTGTACTTAAAGACCCGAAAAGTAATGCAAAATTACGCCTTGGCGGGTGGCTCGATACCCGCTACTTCAATTCCGACAAGCCGGGAAATTCAAATAGTGGTTTTGATGCACACCACTTTTATTTTCATTTGGATGGCAGGTTGGATAAAAACTGGAGAGCTTTTGCAGAAGTTGAATTTGAACATGCCACAAAAACCGGCTCATCTCAGG
>JADGBV010000364.1 GCA_015231345.1 Planctomycetota bacterium | reverse complement strand
CCGATCTGCCTAGAGGCTGAGATTCCGTAGCCTAAAAGGACAAAGAGCCCACTTATATAAAGACCACACCACGCCACTCTGAGTGGCTCATACCAAGAGCCTAGTGTTGGCAACAAAAAATCAAGGATGGCTAAAGCAAACCAAACAAGAGAAAAATAGGCATATTCTGACCTACGTTCATGATCTCGAAAAACTTGCACGGCCATAAAGAGGCCAAGAAAAAGGCTAGAAAGCAACGACCCCCATGCTGAGACCATAAGCATAGGTATACTAATTAATCCTTTTTACCAGAAAGGTACCTAACCAATGTCGAGCGAGACACACCTAACATTTCCGCAGCTTTACTTTGATTGCCATTGCATTTTTCAAGTGCTTCGGCTATGGTTTTTTCTTTTACGGATTCCAAATTAAAAGAGTCGTCACTACTAATAGATTCCTTAGCAGAATTCATGATTCGTGAAGGAAAATTGGAAGACGTCAGTTGCGGTGATGTCTCCAAAAGAACTGATGTATTGATCACTCCCTCGAGTTCACGCACATTGCCTGGAAAGTGGTAACGAATAAGAGTATCTAGTGCTGAGGGAGAAATTGTCGTAATATCTCGGCCATACTGACTTGTATATTTGCGGAGAAAGTAATGTGCAAGAACATCTATGTCTCCTGGGCGATCTCGGAGTGGGGGTATTTCTACAGTTGCATTACAAATTCGATAATAGAGATCTTCTCTGAATAGTCCGTCATTAATTCTTTTGAGTAAATTTCGGTTAGTTGCAAGTATAATTCGGGCATTCGATTTCTTTTTATCAACATTACCAATTTGGTAATATGAACCATCTTGCAAAATTCTCAACAGAACTTTCTGCTGCGCCATATCCAAATCACCAATCTCATCAAGGAAAAGGGTGCCCTGATGACACTGTTCAAAGAAACCGATTTTATCAGAATGTGCTCCCGTAAAGGCTCCTTTAGAGTGCCCAAAAAGTTCCGATTGAAAAATATCCTTGGGAATGGCGGATATATTGACAGCAAGGAATTCTTCCTGAGCCCTTGGACTTTGAGAGTGGATAAGGTGAGCAATCAGCTCTTTACCAGTTCCTGACTCACCTTGTATGAGAACAGGAATAGTTGTCTGGGCAAAAACAGAGAGCTTCCGAAATTCTTCTTGAATGCTATCACATTCAGTAATAAAAGGCGAATAATGACCATCAACATGAGCCGTTTGTGGACGGTTACTAAAATATGAACTAATGGTTCGATCAACACTTTCTAACTGAATGGGTTTGATTAAATAGTTATAAGCTCCTTGACGAATAGATTGAACGGCTGTGCGTATATCGTTAATAACTGTAGCCATAACAACACCAATATTAGGGTTGTAATTTTTAATCATCTTCAGAAGTGACATGCCATCAAGAGCTGGCATTCTTATATCAAGCAAGACAAGTTCCACCAACCCATTATGACTCTTAAGAAAGGGGATCACTTTGATGGGGTCTGTAATGACCTCAACTTGATGCCCCAGTTCCCTCACCACAGCAGCGTGCTGCTTAGCCACATCTACGATATCATCAACGATGAGAATCATTTAAATTTTTTATAATTAAAAGGGCAATGTATCCTGATCCCATTTTTTTACAAGTGCTACTAGCAAGCTGATACGAATATGCCTCCCTCTAGTAAATACGCGCCCATATTCACTGAAGCATAATGCTCCATCGGATGATGCAGAGTGAGGCAAGCCATTCAGCATCAAAGATGATTCACCCCGTATTCATGGCAATTTCCATTTAGCACACGACTTGCTGTGTCGATTCTAGCTATTTTATTATGAAAGGAATATGAATCATGAAAAGTACAAATGAGCGGTCTGCTAGCAACGCAGGCTTTGATGTGATAGGACAGTATGATCAAAATGCAATCAATGGATTTAACGCAGATCTACTAGAAAAGATGTTTGATTATGCAGAAATTGATGGTGGATCTGATGTCATTGATGCAATGGCAGGAAACGGAAATTTGACTCAGCAGCTTTTTAATTATTGCATCAAGAAAGGAGTGGAACTCCCCCATGTATTACTTTATGAATACTCAAGAGTTCAATCAGAAATTGCTAAAACAAATCTTGCCAATAAACCCGTCAAGGTCATCACTGGAGATATATTAAAATTAAAAGAACACTCTGATGTTCCCCGAAATCATTTTGATCGTGTCCTTCTCAAAAGTGCCAATCATGAAATACCTCAAGAGCAACAGCAAAAACTATATGAGAATATTTATGCCACACTGAAACCTGGGGGCAAATTTGTCAATCTCGGCATGGTTTTTGACAACGACGAAGAAAGGAAAGAAGTGCGCGCTTTTGCCCATGTAAAAGACACTGAAGCTGGCATGTGGCAAGCAGTTGAAAATAGACACTTCCTGCTTGAAGATGAATTCTATTCAGATCTTAAAAATGCAGGTTTCTCAGAAGTGCTGGATGCTGAACGCTTCCAGTACAACATCAAATCGGAAATTGTCGCCAAGTACTACTTTAAATCAAAAAAGAGTATCGCTAAGTATCATCAGCAGGCTCTAGACTCGCGCGTCCTGAGACAAAATTTCCGAATGGTCATTGATGGCGAGCAACATATCTTTATGCCCCCTGGACGGATAACCGTCAGCAGAAAACCTAGCAAAGTTGAAGAGAACATAAGCACTTTCAAAAATTACCCCATCGATTTTCTCCGTCATATCCGCGTACATTCAGATTTACTTGATCTAATCACCAGGCATATACACCCCGGAAGCTCCATTCTGGATGTTGGCTGTGGCACAGGCCTTCTACTTGAACGTCTACTTTCGAAAGTTGTCAGCTACGAAGGAATTGATATCATGAATGAGTATATTCATGCTTGCCGAGAACGATTTCTTGATGAAAATCATTGCCGCTTCTACGTTCAAGATGTCAATTCAGCCACTTTATCTAGCGATAGCTATGACCATATTTGTTTAGTCAACATCATACATATCCCTGGAATAGAAGCCATTAAACTTATACGTAAAGCATATGAGGCTCTTAGCAAAGATGGCACACTCATCATTTCAGGCCCGGTCTCCAAGAATAGTTTTACACTGTCAGAGCCTATTATTCTTCAACAACTTGAAAACGATGGTTTCGATCTGCACCATCCTGATGTGAATGCCATGTGTAAAGCCAACAAGCGCCTCCTTACGGAAGAGGGTAACTATTGGAATGCAGAAGGTATGGCACAACTGCTTCTTCATTGTGGTTTTGAATCGATTTCGGCTTCATATACCGATATTTACAATGGTTTCGGGTACATGCTGGTGGCCAAAAAATAACGCATTGAATCTTTTAATCAAGAAGAAGCAAGTCATTATGAATCTTAGGAAATAAACTATGAAATGGAATAAGCCAGAAGATATTTACCAGCGCAGCATAAGTGCTCACCTAGGCTATGGAAACTTTAAAAAATTACAGGAAAGTACAGTTCTCATCGCAGGAATGGGGGGAGGATCCAATATAGCTGAGCTCCTTGTGCGCAAAGGAGTTGGCAATATCATTATTGCAGATTTCGATGTCTATGAAATCCATAATGTAAGACAAAGGGGCGCATCCAGCTCAACAGTTGGAAAAGAGAAGGTGACCGTCATGCGTAGTCGCTTACTTGATATCAATCCTTCTGCTAATATACAAATATACCCCGAGGGCGTCACGACAGATAATGTTATCGAGATGGTAAGCCGTGCAGACTACATTGTCGATATGCTAGATTTTTCCGCCTTTCTCCCCAAGGTGATTATGAGCCGTGAAGCCAGAGAAGCAGGAAAGTTCATTATCACAGCCCCTTCTGTGGTTAATGGCGCCTTACTCTTTATTTTCAAACCAGACGGCCCTTCACTTGAGGAGCTGTTTGGTCTTGATCTTAATCTTGACATAGAAGATCAAGGTGAGAAATTGATGCACAATCTTATAAAACGATTTCCCTTGGAGGCTCCGCGGAATATGTACATGGAAGCATCCCGGGGAGAACGAAGTATTCCTCTTGATGCGGTGGGAGTCGATCAGGCTGCAGTTATGGCTGTAGCCGCACTGGAAAATTTAATACTCGACCGAACAGAAA
>JADGBV010000363.1 GCA_015231345.1 Planctomycetota bacterium | reverse complement strand
TTTAAGCCATTTATGTCTTCGACAGAGCCCAAGGATTCAATGTATGAGATTGGGGCATCCATGGCTCCTCCGGCCCTCAGGGCTTCAGCCATTTTTAGGTAATTATCTCCTTTATTATCCGTGCCTATGGTATGCAAGGTTTGCTTGTCTGAGCCTGAACAGGCACTTGTTCCACTAAAAAGTCCGGTGCTGGCTACTAAGACATCGACCGAACGTCGTTTGAGCTCAACGGCGGCTCTCATGCCTGCGGCTCCACTGCCTAGAACTAAAGTGTTACATTGGTATACAGGAACGGCAACTCCATCGATACATATGCTTTCTGATGTGGGGGATACTGCGGGTACAGCAGGCATTTCCACCTTAGTTAGTGAGTCAAGGATCTCCTGGGGGACTTGTGAGTCTAATTGATTATTTTCTGCCATGGTTTATTTACAGCCTTCTCAAATGGAATCCACCATCGGCGTTTAAGACTTGGCCTTGGCAAAAGTCTAGTCGACCTTCAGCAATGGCGACTACGCATGAGGCTATATCGTCGGGTTTGCCCCATCTTTTTTGTGGGATTAAGCCTTCGGCGATGAGTTTATCGTACTTGTCTATTACACCTCCAGTCATATCGGTGGCTATAACGCCCGGGCGTACTTCAAAGACGCCAACGCCGGCCTCTGCTAGACGGTCGGCAAAAAGAGCGGTCATCATTCCTATGCCTGCTTTGCTGAGGCAGTACTCTGCTCGGTTAGGACTGCTGGTATAAGCTGAGATAGAGCTGATATTAACGATGCGGCAATCTCTTTCAGGGTTTTCCTGACATTGCTCGAGCATCCAATTAGCTACGGCTTGAGTTAGAAAGAAGGGCCCTTTAAGGTTGATACCTAGGACGCGGTCATAACTCTCTTGAGTGGTTGTGAGAATATCCAAACGTTCCTTGGGAGCTACGCCAGCATTATTGATGAGAAGGTCCAGGCGGCCATAGTTCTTTCGGCACTCTTCGATTAACTTCTGGTGGCCTTCAAGATTACCTATGTCGGCTTGTACAGTTGTGACAGTCGCGCCATGGGCCTCCATTTCTGAGACCGTTTCTTTAAGGGCAGGTCCTGCGGGGCTCACGTGATTGAGAACTAGATTGTAGCCAGCTTTGGCTAAGCCAAGGGCAATGCCTTTGCCTATACCCCTGCTTCCTCCTGTGACTAATGCTAAAGGTCTCTCACTCATGCCATGGCCTCCTTCTCTTTTTGCAAACCCTGTTTGAATATAGGGACATAGATATCTCTGTCCCTAATGGTGCAACCGGTGGTATTACCGTCTCGCATAATTTGTGTGCACCCACTACATGCGATACAAACCTTCTTGGGGTTTAAGGCTCCTTCTTGGATGAGGTCCTTGGCGAAGTCTGGGTAGGCAAAAGCCATTCTTCCCGCTCCCATGATTTGTGCTTTCCCTGCCAGTTTTACTCCGGCCATGACTTCTGGCATCAGATGTCCTAGCCAGCTATAGCCTGTTCCTACAATGCCAACCTCAGGGTTCGCTTGTTGAATTTCTCCGGCCAAATCAATCAAGCGTTTCACTCCAACAATGGGGTGTTCGGGCTCAGGGTAGCCACCGCGAATTTCCTTTGTGAAGGGGCGGCCCACATGGGGGTTGTAGTAGGGGTTAGCGGCGGTAAAATTGATCATATCCACGCCGGCTTGTTTTAAAAGAGCTACGAGTTTTTTGGGTTCTTCCAGGTCAGGTTTTTTATAGTCGTCGACACTGACTCCCCAACCATATGGGTATGGGGTGGCATCGTAGCAGCCTAGGCGAGTGGTGATGGCAAGGCGATTTCCCAGTTCGCTTTTAATGCGAGCGATGACTTCTAGCAAAAAACGGGTTCTGTTTTCAAAGGATCCTCCATATTTTCCTGGACGGGTATGACTCGAAAGCATTTCACTGATCAAGTAGCCATGGCAGGCTTTTATGTCTACGGCATCGAAGCCTGCTTCGGCAGCAAGGTGGGCGGCCTTTAGGTATTCATCTTGTAGGCGGTTGAGATCATCATCACTTATTATATTATCTGAAGATATTTTCGAGGGCCGGTTTGATGTGGGGAATGGCTCGGGGGCCATGGCGTCACGGTGAGGGTCTTCTCTCATTACAATGGGTTTGGCGGTTCCATCGGGTTTGGCGTAACGCCCCGAGTGGGTTAATTGAGCAACGAGGGTCGGTTTGAAATTTGAGCCCATGCTCTCGCTGGCAAGTGCGAACATTCGTTCGTTCATGCCTTTGAATTGATCGGTATTATCTTTGTGAATCCAAAGCTGCCGAGGGTTGGCTCGACCTTCGTGAGCCACGGCAATGGCTTCGACCCATAGCAAGCCGCAGCCACCTGCCGCAAAACGATCATAACGTCTTATGGTCAGCTCATCGGGGCTTCCGTCTCTTTTGCCATCGCAACCTTCCATTGGGTGGACGGCTAGGGAGTTGGGGATTTGGAGTTGGCCTAAGCTGACCGGCGATTTTAGGCAGGATGTGTCGGCAGAAGCTTCCAGTACCGCACCATGTTCCTTTCCAATGGATTCTAAGTCGTCCAGTGTTTTAAATTTGCATTGCCAAGTCATTTTTATCCTCTCTTTTGTATTCTAATGATAATCCAATCTTAGCCTTAAACTTTGCGAAAAGGGTAGAATAAGTTTTGCAATTTTGGCAATATTCCTAAAATAGGCTATTTAAAGCTAAATGTTGAGCCTGGCTAGATGAAATCCAAGCTGATCGATAAGAATATAGGCCCTAATGAGGCTCTTGTGGAAAGTAATCAGCACGAGCTTAATGATGTGGTGAAAGCTCACTCCCACCCTGTTCCCAGTTTGATTTATATTGTCGGAGGGGGTGGCAAGGGAGTGGTTAATGGGGAAGAATATGAGCTTTCACAGGGAGGATTCCTCTTTATTTCAGCCTATGCAGACCATGAAATAAGCTCGAATAAGGGAACTCCTCTGGTTGTTTTTGTGGTTTTTTGGGGTGAGCAGGCTTCTGTTCTTAGTCAAGAAAACCTAAAATCACTCTTTGATGGCGGTTCTTTCTCTTTTGGTGAGAACCATGCCAGGCAAGCGAGAGGAATTCTCAGGAATATGCTTCATGAGCAAAAATACCAAACTCTGGCCTACCAGGCCGCTTTGAGAACCTCATTGTCGCAATTGCTCTTATTGTGTTTAAGGCATAAGGAATTGAACGTCATTAATCAAGGCTTAAATAGTGAGCAGCGAGTCGCAAAGGTCCTTGCTGATATTGAGAAAAACTATCATATCGAGACTACTTCAGTCGAAGCTGCCAAACTTGCAAAACTTTCTCAACGCCAATTTAGTAGCTTATGCCGGAAATTGAGCAACAAGAATTTTATCCGTTTTATCCACTCTGTTCGTATCAAGAAAGCTCTGGAATATCTAGAAAATACCAAAATACCCGTCACGACCATAGCTTTTGAGGTGGGTTATGAAGATTTGTCGACATTTTACCGAGCTTTTAAGAATCATACGGGGAAACAGCCAACTTCATATCGAGGCAAAATTAGAAAGATTTTATAAAAGCGCGCCTTCAGTTCAGTTTCGAAGACAATCTGCACGCCAAAATTGTTATATCAGCGCTAGTAATATTTGGATTTTTAACTTTCTCAGGCCAGTGAATTCTTCGTTTTTCAATATCGTCCCCTCTTGAGCTTGTCATTTCTGACAATTCATTACTCTGCCGCATCGATTTTAAGATACAGCTCATATTTATAGGGGATTTCGCTCTAGCTGTGGGCTGAAATTTTTAAAGAAAAAAGGGGACTTTTATGGCATTATCCAGACTGGAACAATTAGAAACGGAATTGGTCAGCATCCGTAATGATAATAACGCACAGTATAGACCAATTTCACTTAAAAATCTCGATCAATTCCCTCAGTGGCGGAGCGTTTCCCCAGAGGTTCGTCGAGGAGTCGAATTAGCCAGTCTTGTCTTCCCTTTTCGTACCAATGCTTATGTCATAGACCATTTGATTGACTGGTCTAAAGTCCCAGCAGATCCTGTTTTTCAACTTAGCTTTGTGCATGGTGATATGCTAGTTGATGAAGATCGTGAACTGCTTGACCAATTAGTGAGTTCTGGGGCTGATAATGCGGCGA
>JADGBV010000362.1 GCA_015231345.1 Planctomycetota bacterium | reverse complement strand
TCCAACCATATCTCGGTACTCTTCAGGAGCCTCTTCAGGAGTATGGTGATACTCAATACAAGCAATAAGATCTTCGCCTAAATTCCAGTTTTTGCCAAGCCATGCTCCAATTTCAGAGTGGGAGATTTGGAAGGCTGTTTGTTCAATTTCATGAACTGGTGTGTTGTGCTCTTTTGCGAAAAGAAGAATCTTAGTAAAGATATCGTAAAAGTATTGCTCCAAGATGATTTTGCCCATATCATGAAGTAGTCCGGATAGAGCCACAGACTCTTTAGGTATACGGTCCCTAAGAGGACTGAAATCGCAAACCACGTTAGCTATAATGCCCGTGCAAATGCAGTGACGCCAGAACTCAATGCGGTTAAAAACTTGGGCGTGGTCTTCTTTGAAAATGGAAAAGACACTGGAGGTCAAAGCAATATTTCGCACAGCATCGTAACCTAAACGTACAATAGCATGTTTGACATTAGTGATGGGTTGGCTGCTCATGCCCCCGGAATAGAAAGCAGAGTTGACTATTTTTAGAACTCTCGCCATAATAGCGGGGTCCTCTTCCATTATTTTGGCAACATCGGCAGCTGAGCTTTCGACGTTTTGAATCGCTTCGTTCAAATGGACAATCACAAGGGGGAGGCTAGGTAAATCCTCGATGGCCTCTAGACGTTCAAGAACTTTTGTTCTTAGGTCTTGTTCCATCATATTACTCTTCTCCTAAGATTTGAGATACAATATGACACATTTGCGGTTCAGTCTTTTCAGCTGTAGCGATAATTTCATCGATGTTGGCTGGCTTAAGTGCATCGGGAAGGCACATGTCTGTGACGCAACTGACTCCCAAGACCTCCAAGCCAGCATGCACGGCCGTGATTACTTCGGGGATCGTACTCATGCCCACTAAATCCGCTCCGATAGTGCGCAGAAAACGGTATTCAGCGCGGGTTTCAAGGTTGGGGCCAGAGACGCCCACATAAACACCACGGTGAGTTTTGATGCCACTTTTTAAGGCCACAGCTTCGGCTTTGCGTATGAGCTTATAACTGTATGGCTCAATCATGTCAGGGAAGCGAGGGCCGAGTTTATCATCGTTGGGGCCAATAAGGGGATTGATGCCCATGAGATTGATATGATCTTCAATAAGAACAATATCGCCATTTTCATACATGGGGTTCATGCCACCGGCGGCATTGGATACGATAAGCTTTTTAATGCCCAATTCTTTCATGACGCGAATGGGTAGGGTGATTTCGTCGAGAGAGTACCCTTCGTAATAGTGAAAACGTCCCTCCATGGCAATCACTTTGGCTGTGCCTAATGTTCCCCAAGTAAGGCGCCCGGCGTGACTTTGCACAGTTGAATGAGGAAAACCAGGAAGTTCGTCATAAGATATGCTTTTCGCATCTTGGATTTTGTCGGCTAAGCCTCCTAATCCTGTGCCTAAAATAATGCCTGTATCAGGACTAAAGGCTGCAGCATCTTTTAATACGCTGGCACATTGCTTGATAACATCAGATTGGTTCATTTGGGGGTCCATTTAGGCGAGGGAAGTCTAAGTGACGCCTGTTATTATCAACCGTGATTCTTATGAGTTCAGCCTTGAAGTGGCTGGCACAAAAAGTTCGCATGTTTGAGGTCTTGAAACCTGAATGAGCCCCATAATACCCCCTACGATGGAATATTTAGATAGTTTAGGTCTTTGGACCCCTTGGGTCTACTTGCTTATTTTTCTGCTGACATCCGTAGCCATGATATGGCGTTTGGGTGAGCTGGAGAACCGTGGGCTGGAGGGCACTGTCCTGGGGACGGTGGTGATGCCTTATTGCTCGGGCTTATCCAACTTGATTTTTGCTTATGTCTTAGGTGTGAGTGGGGGAGAGGGGCGTTTGGTGCTTGAAAACTGCATCGTCAATAATACCACAAATCTCACTTTATTGATTGGTTTGCCGGCGCTGATTTGGGGATTGAATATTTTCCCCGTAAAAGGAAAAGCAGCGGCTAAAGGCAAAGGCGCTAAGGGTAAAGGAGCTAAGGATAAAGCGTCAAAAAGCAAAAAAGCACCGGCCAAAGCTGGGGTTGCTGAGGAGCATCGATTAAATCGCCTATCTTTGCTGCTGAATTTAATGGCTGTGATTTTCTTTACGGGCGCTCTCTGGGCTCAGTCTCAAGACGGCCAAATTGACCGCGGTGATGCGTACGTGCTTATTGGCCTCTTTGTTTTTTGGCAAATTATTCATGTTTTTGATGTGCTCAAATATAATATTCACCGAAAACAAAAAATGGGCATTTTAATCTGGCTCGATATGGCCATTATTTTTGCCTCTGGTTACGCCATGTTTACAAGCATTGACTGGTTGGTGAACTGGGCTCTCCAAGAAGGAGAGGGCTTACTTGGCAGTGAAGGTATTGGTTGGATGAGTGGTTGGCTGATGGTTTTGCCCAACGC
The DNA here is from genome assembly GCA_015231345.1 of Planctomycetota bacterium. Taxonomy (GTDB): domain Bacteria; phylum Planctomycetota; class JADGBV01; order JADGBV01; family JADGBV01; genus JADGBV01. The sequence goes on along the minus strand of JADGBV010000362.1, from coordinate 1,693 downwards.
CATGCTTGCGTTTTATTATGCCATGAAAAATCGTGCTGATATTGCTTATAGTTCGCAGATTGGTGATGGTCATATTTGCATCCCTCTTTGTATTGGTTTATTTGCCCTATTTAGCCCGATTCAGATTCCCGATTTTTTCCTTATTGGAGTATACCTCATCTTAGGCGCCACGGTGGTGCATATGGTCTTAGTGATGCTTCTCGGTCGTTTGCCTCGATTGGCCGGTTTGGCTTTTTCTGTAGCTTATGGCTACTTTTTATACGAAGGGCTTATTAGCTAAAAAGCTCTTGATCTAAAATAAAACGAGGCGAGATTGTGCCTTTTTTCTTAATGCGCACTTTCTTCTCAATGGCTTGATAAACAGGCTCCAAACCTGTGCCTTTTAAGCAGGAAAAGGCATATTCTCCGGCCTGCACTTCTGGGTTAAGGTCTGCTTTGGGTTGAAGGCGAATAAGACTTTGTTTCGGGCTGAGCTCCATGGGCATCTCTCCGCCAAAGCAGAGTAATATATCTGCTTCTTTAATGGCTTCTAAGCAGATATTTTCGCTAGAAGCGTGCACTTCCTCTTGCCGGAGCTGGCTGTTTTCTAATAAGCCTGCGGTATCAATGAGCATGATTTCGTGCCCTGCCATATGCAGGGAGGCTTTGAGTAAATCTCTAGTGGTACCCGCAACTTCGCTAACGAGGGCATGCTCTTCACCGAGAAGTGTATTAAAGAAGGTGCTTTTGCCTGTGTTGGCTGGGCCAAATAGTGTGATTTGCAAGGGGCGTAAAAATTCATGGCCTTCAATATCGTATGGGCGATAAAGTTCAGTTTGGCTTGGTGGGCCATCTTTCTTGAGCGATAATAAATAGGCGATTTCTTTGGGGCCTTTAGCATGGCGAAAGCTTCTTTCCCAGGCTTGCAGCCAGAGCAGCTTTTTATTAGACGCTGCTTTGCTTTCGCCGCTAGGCTTTGTGGTATTCCCAGTTCCTGCATCAGTCCCGGTGGCATTCCCCTCAGAAGCAAGCTTAGTCTGCGTCTTGCCAATAAGCTCCTCAACCTTACGGGCATTCCATTCCCCGCCATGAATATGGAGCTCAGGGTATTCTCCAATAACACTCAAAACTTCTTCACCTTTGCCTTCGCTTTGGGCAGACTCTTGCAGGTAACTGAAATGTAATTTTCGTTTACTCTGCAGTGAAGGTACGGGATTCAGGTATGAGTTCGCAAAACACTCAAAAAGCTCAGCTTCGTGAAAACGAATAATACTCACAGATCCCCCATGGGGATCGGTTAAGAATTCAAAAGCCTCAGGTGGGGACAAATATAAGAAATCAGATATGACTTAAATTCATAATAGGCATAAGCACAGCCATGAGGATAAAGACCACCATGCCGGCTAAGCCTAAGAGTAATATCGGATTGAGCAGAGCTGTCATGCGGTCAGCGCTATGCTGTATTTCTACATCATAAGAGGCTGCGATATTATCGAGCATTTCTTGAAGTTCCTCCGAACCTGCCTTTTCACCAATGGAAATCATATAAGTGACGACGCGCGGGAAGACTTTATTCTTTTCAAGTGGGCCAGAAATGGACTCCCCTTCACGTATTCTTTCGGCCACTCCGCGAACTGTTTCGGCAATCACCGCATTCCCCACAACTTCTTCGACTATTTTCAGAGCATCTTCGATTTTGACGCCACTTTTGAGT
>JADGBV010000361.1 GCA_015231345.1 Planctomycetota bacterium | reverse complement strand
CCTTGGAAATGCTAGCCAAAACCGCTCTTTCTCAGGCAGAGGCTGGGGCTGATATCATCGCACCCTCAACCATGATTGATGGCATGATTTATGCCATTCGCCAAAGTTTAAATAAAAACGGATACGCCAACACTCCCATTGTAAGCTATGGCGCCAAATACGCCTCTTCATTTTACGGACCTTTCAGGGATGCTGCTGGATCAGCCGATGCTTTTCACGGTGACCGTAAAAATCATCAGATGGATCCTGCAAATAGTAAAGAAGCTGAACTAGAACTAGCTAGCGATGTAGAAGAAGGCGCTGATATTCTGATGGTAAAGCCAGCCATGGCTTACGGCGATATTATTTCGGCTGCCACAAAATGGAAACTGCCAGTTTGGGCCTATAACGTGAGCGGAGAGTACTCTATGGTCAAAGCATCGGCAACAATGGGTTTTGCTGACGAATTTTCTTTGAGCAGTGAAATCCTCACCAGCATCAAAAGGTCTGGAGCTGATCGTATCATTTCATATCATGCCAAAGATTTTGCAAAAAATCAATAGCGTAAATCACCCTAATCAATGGAAAAACAGCCATCAATCTAGTTTTTAAAAAAATATTTCAAAAAAAGTATAAAAATTTGAACCATTCCTAAACCCAAGCAACTAATCCTTTGAATCACAATTCTTTAAAAGGATAAATTATGGAATACTTGGGACTACTCTTTCTTTCAATGATCTTAACAGGCTTCTACCTAACGGTCATGCTCTACACTGGCTACTCAGCCCCTTCTTACAAGAAGTCTAGCGGCAAACATTCAAGAAGAATGAAAGCCGTCAAAAGCCACAGTCGTCGTATGCAGAAAGTATCGGGACACTCAAGAAGACAAAAAGTTCCCCAGATGCAATGGTACGAAAAAAAGAAGGAATCACGCAGAATGCCTAAACACAGCCCTCAACCAGAGATGCTAAGCTATAACAGATACTTCCTAAGCGACATGGGCAGCCAAGTCCGCCGTACTTATAATTAGTTACTGGGATTTACGTAATAGGGAAATCCAATCATTGCCAGTATCGCATGTGGACAAGCACCAAGATTGATGTATTTTACGATTCCGAAAGTCATAAGGCACAGTAAGAGATGAACTGTTCTGAATATGCAAATAGTCAGGTAAATCATCTTCCATTAATTTAAATTTTCTAGAATTATTACTAAAGAGCATAAAACCCTTCTGCGAAAGAAGCTGAGCACAGTCAGACAAAAGAGAAATATGATCCCTATCGATGACAAATGAGCTCTCACTCATCTTCTTCGAATTACTAAAAGTTGGAGGGTCACAAATAATAATATCGAATACTTCACTGTTATTTAAGGCATCACTGAGGTAGGCTAGGCAGTCTCGATTTACAATTTTATTATTCTCCCCTAGCCCAAATCCATTAAGTTCCATATTATCCCTTGCCCAAGCACAGTAATTTTGGCTCATATCCACCGTCGTGACAGAAGCTGCTCCACCACTTAAAGCATAGACACTGAAGCTGCCTGTATAAGCAAAGAGATTCAATACTCTCAATCCGGAGCAATATTCTCTCAAGGCAGCTCTAGCTGGCCTATGGTCTAAAAATAGGCCTGTATCTACGTAATCAGACAGGTTAGTTTTAAATTTCAAGCCTTGCTCGACAACAAGCTTTTCTACAGCCCTTTGGTCGCACTTCTCATACTGCTCCAATCCTTTATTTTTCTTGCGAGATTTAAGCCAGATTTTTTCTGCGTCTATTTCAAAGCCCTTAACGAGCTCCTCATAAACCTGATCTTGAAAAAGACTTTTTTGCTCATCGCTTTCATCTCGTGTTCGGTCGTAAAACCATACGACAAGATGACCATCGTACCAATCTATAATAAGAGGGTATTCGGGAATATCACGTTCATATAAACGAAAACAACTGATTTCCCGGCGCTTAGCCCACTTTCTTAATTGTTTATACCTTTTCTTAAGGCGGTTTGCCAGCATGAAGTTTTACTACTCTATTAATAAACGCACATGAGATGATTTCCTGTGCAATTTAAGCGATTTCCTTTTCATACCATCACTCGGGCTAATTAAATTTAATGCATAGCTAAAACTCTTCGCCTTGCGAGTTTCCGTAAGCGAATCGACGCGCCATTCTTCATCATTAAATGAAAATATAAAGCCTTTGTGCACTCCCCTAATCACCTCAGCAGGCTTGTCTTCATAGGATAAGCGCAGTTTTGCCGTCACTGGCATTTCTGAAAGGGGAGCAGGGTGACCAAAGCTGACGAACTCCAGGTTATTGACACGATCATATTCCTCAGGCTCAGGAGGCTGAGGAGAAGAATATGACGCATCTGGCCTCATGTTATGATTATACGACGAAACACGCTCCGAACTTCCAGATACATCAATATCCGAGATAAAAGAATATTGAATATATAAAAAAAGGCCAAACGCAGTGAGCGCTAGAATGTAAATGGGGTTTTTCATCAATATGAGCAAGTATTTACATGTTATATTTTAAAACATTACTGTAAATTCAAGCTTTATCTCAAATATTACAGAAGGCAAAATAGTCCCAGACAGTCCTATAAGTCTCAAAATAGCTTTAGAATCAGGCTTTGTAGTATTTTTCACATCCTTCTTTTATTTTTTTGATACTTTCTTTAAGTATTTTTTATTATCAAAAAGCTTGACAGCTAGTTTCTCCCATAATATTAACAATTATGACGAACAAAAAACTATACCCTACTCGCCCAGTATTAATTGTTGATGATGAAAAGTCTGCATTGAAAACAATGCAGAAAATTCTAGAAAATGCTGGAATCACCAACATTATTACTATCTCCGATGGCACAGAAGTCGAACCCACAATAGCCAAGAAGAAAATCTCGGTCATGTTGCTCGACCTCATGATGCCTGAAATTTCAGGAGCTGAAGTTTTAATGGCCACCTTGGCCCAAAAACCAGACCTTCCTGTGATCATGACCACTGCTGACAGTGACATTAAATCTGTTGTGACTTGTATGCGCGAAGGCGCTTTTGATTACATCACTAAACCTTTAGTAAAAGATAGTCTTATTAGCAGCGTCAAACAAGCCATTGATATTTCTGAGCTTAGCACTGAAGTCAACCGTATCGATGATACAACAAACAAAACAGTAAAAAACCCTCATGTTTTTTCGCGCATCCTGACAAAAAGCGAAAAAATGAAAGATATTTTTCGTTATTGCGAAGCCATTGCTGGCACTCAATTCCCCATTCTAATTCAAGGTGAAATAGGCACAGGCAAACTCATGCTAGCCAAAGCCCTTCATGAACTAAGTGACTCTGAAGGAGAGTTTATTATCATTGATGGTGGCAAAAATGATGGTGAAGGCTTCTTGGACACCAAAAGCAAAAACACTGCTGGAAAATCAGCTGCAGAAACAATACTAGAGAAAGCAAAAGGAGGAACATTATACTTAAAAAATGTAAGTGACCTGAGCATCCGTGCACAAATCAAACTCCTTACACTTCTAGATGAAAAAATCTATAATGAAGAAAACAATAATGACGTAAACCTCATTCTTTCTTCACAAAAAGATCTAGACCTTATGAGTAAAACGAATAAGTTTAGAATGGACTTATACTACCGCTTGGCTTCACACTCTTTTACTGTTCCTCCTCTAAAAGATCGCCCAGAGGATTTACCCATACTACTCAGTGCCTTTATCGATACGGCAGCTTTTCAAACAAAAAAGAAAGTTCCCGCATATCACAGAGACCTTGTTACCTTACTAAAAAGTTACCACTTCCCAGACAACGTATCACAATTGAAAAAAATGTGTCTTGAAGCTGTGAAGCGCCACAAATCAAGAATGCTTTCCAATATGGCTTTCAAAGATAATATGGGACGCTATGAAGAGTACGGTGGTGAAATTGACCCCATGACAGAAGGCGCTATCGAAATCATTTGTAGCATGAAAGAGCTGCCAAAAATGAAAGAACTATGTGATGGCATGCTTGAAGAATCTATGAACAGATCTAATAGCAACCAAAGGGTAGCCGCGCTTATGCTTGGCATATCTCCTCAGACCATGGGTAACCGTATTAAAAAGTTACGTGCCGAACAAAAGAAGAAAAGAAGAAAGAAAAGAAAATAAATCATTGCCC
>JADGBV010000360.1 GCA_015231345.1 Planctomycetota bacterium | reverse complement strand
GAGATTTTCTGAACAGCAAAATAAAGACTTACTCATTGTGGTAGACACAAGTGCCAGTATGTTTTATGGCAATGGTTCAAATAGCAGAATGGAACAAGCCAAAGAGATTGCCCGCGATAGAGTGAGATCAATGGGGCTGGAGCAATCTGCCATTTTGGCCACAATAGCGGACGATATGAATATTTTAGTCCACCGGACGACTTACCCCCAAGACCTTTTGGAGGGGATTGAGTTGCTCAGTCCATCTTATTCGTCCTTTAATGAGCACGCCCTTAAAGATTTCTTTAAACATGCACATTTTCAAGAAAAATTCCAACTTATTCTTATTAGTGATGGTTGTCTACCTAAAGGCGCTTTGCCTGCAGGGTGTGAACACTACCAGGTTGGTGAGCCTTGCGAGAATGCTGGTATTATTGCTTTTGATGCCGATTGGGTGCCAGGAAAGCTTTCGGAACTCGAGTTTTTTGTGAAATGGTTCTCTAACGAAGAGCAGCCTGCAGCTCATCAGTTAACAATTCGTTATGGTGAAGAGGGGCAGATTATCAAAGTGATCGCCCTTGATGATGAGAGAAAAGAAGACGAACTGAACTTTCGCATCAGTGGAGCTCAAGAGGGCCTATGGTCTGTTGAAATCAATGATGAGCAGGGGCATGTCTTCGATAACAAAGTTCATGCTTTTTTACACGCTCCCAAGCCCCTTAAAGTTGCACTTTCAGGTAAGAACCTTTCTGTTCTTTCAGCTTGTGTGCGTTCTTTTGAGCAGACGAACCCAGGCATGCTTCTTGTTCCTGAGGACCCTGAAGTCGTTATATACGCAACGAGTCAAATGATGCCTGAGCCGTATCCGGGTTCAAGGGCGACTATTGTATTCTCACCTCGTGGGCAGTGTGTTTTATGGGAAGTAGAGGAGGGCGATGCTATGAACTTAAGCTCAGTGAAGTGTCGGCTTCCGAACCACCCTTATTTGAAGTACTTAGAAACTGATTTACTGGAACTTGGAGGAGTGAGGCCTTTAAAAGCTCCCGCTCATGCTGTCGTTATACTTGAAAGTCTTCAGGGCGTCCCTTTGGTTTATAGCATTAAACATAATCATTATGAATACTGTGTTGTGAATTGCGACCCTTCAAATTCATCTGTCTTTTTAAATACAGCTTTTCCTATTCTGGTCTATTCTTTAGCTCAGCATCATGCTAAGCGAGATGATTTATTACAGAGTACTTATGCTCCAAATTCAATAAGGGACTGGGTTGGTTATTCACCTAGTTGGTTTGACCCTAGTGGGCAAGAACTCAGTGCACAGTCTTTGTTGGAAGAGGGGGCTCAGCTCATGGGCGTTTATTCAGCAGCCTCAAAAAGTGGCAATGCTTTAGAGGGTGGAGGAGGTAAACAAGTCGCTCTTTCATTTTTAAGCCCATTGGAAAGCTTGGATGATGTCATTTACAGTCAGGTTGCTGATGAGAAGCAAGCTTCATTTTGGTCTATGGAGCGAGTGTTGATTTGGCTTGCGCTACTTATATTATTAGCTGAATTTGTGAGTTATCACAGAAGGTGGGTAGGGTGATAAATTTCATGAATACCCAGCCTTTATGGTGGTTGCTTGTCCTTATTCCCATTGCTTTTGTCTATTATACCTCGCGAGTGAATAGACCTGCAAAGTCTATTCGTTTGGCTTTGTTTTTTCGCGTGCTAGCGCTTTTTCTTATTGTGTTGGCCTTATGCCGACCTTACGGCAAGGAAGCTTGCACTCATGTTCACCGGACTTATTTAGTGGACCTATCTGCCTCTGTTACTCTCGATGATGTGGAAGAGCAGTTACTTCGCATTGAAAAAGAAGTGGAGGCGTTAAGCGAAGACGATAGCTGGTCTTTATTTGGTTTTGCCCGTGAACTAAAAGTGTATGGCTTTGTTGAATTAAGGAAGTTATTGAGTGATTGGCAAGAATTTGGCTCAGACACACATTATAGAGAAGAGACATGTTTATCGTCAGCCATATTATCTACACGATTAGCATTTCCTTCGGGCAAGAACAAAGAGCTTGTCATTCTATCTGACGGTAGTTCCACAGATGGTGAGCTGAAGAAAAGTTTAGCGATATTGAGTAAAGAGGGCGTTAAGGTGAAGTTTTCGCCATTGGATAACTTATCTATTCCTGAGGCTTGTGTTTTATCCCTCAGTTCTCAGGCTAAAAGTGCTCATCATGGAGAAGTATTACGTCTCAAAACGGATATTCGTTCGAATACGGCAATGGAGGCTACGCTCAAGCTAATGCATCAGGGAGTTCTTGAGCAAGAAAAGAAAGTGAAGTTAAGTTCAGGAAATACATCTTCCTTTTATTTTGATACGATTGTTAGGGCTCACGGAAGGGCCGATTATAATATTGAGCTTGTCCCTGAGAAAGATCATTATACGGGCAATAACCGAGTCGATGTCGCTGTGCCTGTTAAAGGTAAAGCAAAAATCGTTGTGATTCACCAAAACCCTTCATCTATGCGTGCCTTCAAGCGAGCTTTATCGAAACAGGGCTATGATGTGCATGTGCGAGACGAAAATGGCTTGCCAGGAACATTAGAGGAGTTGTTGGAGTTTGATGCTTTGGTATTGGCCAATGTTCCTGCAACAGCCATGACAGATCGCCAGATGCGCGACATAAAAAGTTATGTGACTCATTTTGGTGGTGCATTGGTCATGATGGGTTCAGAGAATAGTTTTGGCCTGGGTGGCTATTATAAAACACCTGTGGAGGAGGTGCTCCCTCTTGTTTCTCGTTATGAGAAAGAGAAGGAGACGCCATCTTTGGCTATGGTATTGGTGATTGATAAATCTGGAAGTATGAATGGCATTAAAGTGCAGATGGCCAAACTGGCTGCTCGCTCTTCTGTTGAGCTTTTAAGTGCTCGGGACCAGGTGGCTGTCTTGGCATTCGATGGTCAGTCTTACGAAGTTTGCTCTTTGCGTTATGCCTCAGATACGACCGCTATCATTTCAGCTATAGATTGGATTGAAGCTAGTGGAGGTACAAATATGTATCCTTCCATGCAAGATGCTTACGATATGCTTAATCAATGTTCGGCGCGACTTAAGCATGTGATCGTGCTTGGCGATGGTCAAAGCTCCCCCGGTCCTTTTGAGCAACTTGCTTCTGAAATGGCATCTTCGGGAATGACTCTTTCTACAGTAGCGCTTGGTTCTGGTGCAGATGGCGCTTTAATGAAGCGCATGGCCGAGATAGGTCAAGGCCGATTTTACTTTACCATGGACCCTGAGTCTGTGCCCAGTATTTTTACCCGTGAAACCATGGAGGCGTCGCGATCAGCCATTCGAGAGGAAATATTTGCTCCCATTGCTATTAAGAGGGCTCCTTTTTTAACCGGGATTGATACTGAAAACCTCCCTTATTTGTTGGGCCATATTATGGCTCGGCCTAAAGCTACGGCAGAAACTTATTTTATTAGCGACTCGGGTGATCCTTTATTTGCCCTTGGTCAATTTGGCTTAGGCCAGTCTTTAGCCTTTACTTCAGATATGAGTGAGCAGTGGGGGGGAGAATGGTTGGAGTGGAGTCATTTTGGAAAGTTTTGGGCCCAAGTATTTCGAGCGATAATCAGAAAAGAGGATAATTCTGGTGTGCGCATGGCTTCAAGTTCTCATCATCAGCAGATGTCTTATATGCTGACTCATAACGATCAGGCTAAGAGGCCAGTTTCAGATGCAGAGTGGGAAGTGACGGCTGTACTTTCCAATGGTTCGCATTTAAAAGAGAAGGTCAATATGGTTGGTTTGGGAAAATATGAAGTGAAGTTGCCTAAAAGGGATGGAGCTTATAAAGTCATTTTTAGGGATCTTGTTTCAGGGAAAACTAAAAGTGTGTCTCACTTGGAGACTTATCCTGCGGAATATCATTTGGATGGTGTTAAAGATTCTTCCTTGGAGGCTTTAGAGCCATGGAAGCCAAAAGAGGAAGGAGAAATGAACTCAATTTGGCAACGCTACTCATTAGTGCCTCATTTCGTGGTAGCCTCACTCTTAAGCATGATAATGGGCGTTTTGATGAGGAGAATTTAGTAGTAGAAGGTTTATGGATATACCTTCTTGAAAAGAACGATAATGCCCTGTGCTAGGGGTTAACTATTTCGTTTTGTTTTTTGGCTTAGCTTCTTCTTGAAA